>DAOWMA010000249.1 GCA_030643345.1 Spirochaetaceae bacterium | reverse complement strand
TGAACCTTCTTCTATCTCTACGTCAATTCCATTTATCTTTACATTCACTAAAGCCATCTTACACTACCTCTATTGCGTTAAAGTTACATGCTTCAATACAGAGTCCGCATCGGGTACATGTTTCAGGATCTATTTCATGGACTTTTTTCAATTCACCGGAAATTGCACCAACAGGACAAACTCGTGAGCATAAAGTACAACCAGTACACTTATCAGGGATAATCTGAATAGTAATGAGTGACTTACACACTCCTGCAGGACATTTGTGGTCCTTTATATGAGCTTCATACTCCTCCCTGAAATACTTTATAGTGGTTAAAACAGGATTAGGGGCAAGCTGGCCAAGGCCGCAAAGGGAAGTTTTTGAAATATGACCTGCAAGCTCCTCAAGCTTATCCAGATCTTCCATCACACCATTTCCCTCTGTAATTCGTGTAAGAATCTCCAGCATTCTTTTTGTACCCACCCGGCAGAATGTACACTTTCCACAGCTCTCCTTCTGGGTAAATGCAAGAAAATACCTGGCAACATCAACCATGCAGGTGGAATCGTCCATAACTACCATACCACCGGACCCCATTATTGCGCCGGTCTCGGTTATAGAATCATAGTCAATGGGAGTATCAAATAATCTTTCCGGTATACAGCCCCCTGCAGGCCCCCCCATCTGAACAGCTTTTACAGGACGTCCGGAAGATGTTCCACCACCAATTTCATTAACAATCTCTCTAATTGTAAGTCCCATGGGAACTTCTATTAAACCACCACGCTTAATTTTACCTGCAAGAGCAAACACCTTGGTGCCGTAACTGTTTTTAAAAGCATATCTATTAAAAGCCCCTGCTCCATTAAGGATAATATAGGGTACATTTCCATAGGTTTCTACATTATTTATATTCGTCGGAGATTTATTAATACCGGAGTTTGCAGGGAATGGAGGGCGTAACCGGGGCATTCCACGTTTACCTTCGATAGAAGCCATAAGGGCCGTTTCTTCTCCGCATACAAAAGCACCTGCACCCTCTTTTACATGCAGATGAAAAGAAAAATCAGATCCCATAATGTTATCACCAATAAAATTTTTCTCTTCTCCTGCTTTTATTGCGATATTAAGCCTTTTTATAGCCAGAGGATATTCTGCTCTGCAGTAAACAATACCTTCCTTTGCCCCTGTGGCATAGGCCGCAATAAGCATGCCTTCTATTACCTTGTGGGGGTCTCCTTCCAGAACAGATCTATCCATAAATGCACCAGGATCACCCTCATCTGCATTACAAACTAAATACTTATAGTCACCCTTTGCACCTGCAAGGAAAGACCATTTAAGGCCAGTAAGAAAACCGGCCCCACCCCGACCCTTAAGACCCGATTCTTTAACAATAGAAACTACTTCCTCAGGTTTATATTCTTCGATACACTTCCTTAAAGCCTTATAACCATCAGCCTCAAGGTACTCATCTATACTTTCAGGATTAATTATTCCGCAATTTTTAAGAACAATCTTTACCTGTCTGTCCAGATACTTTTTCCCATCTTCAGAAAGAGCAATCATATTCTTTTCGGGGAATATTCCGGTTTTTACTGATTCCAATAGTTCATCAGCAAATTTTTTATCCACATATCCGTATCTGCGGCGTTCACCTTCATATTCAATTTCGACAATGGGTTCGGCATAGCACATACCGACACAGGAGGTAACCTCCAGATCCATACCATCTGATTTAAGTTCCTGGTCCATGTAGTCATAAATATCCTGTGCACCTGCAGCTATTCCACAGGAACCAAGTCCAACAAATACTCTAGTGTTTTCCATCTTTGTATTCCTTTACAATTTTACGAACCTTACTGGAATTAAGCTTTCCATAAACCTTACCATCTATCATTACAACCGGCGCAAGGGAACAGCATCCCAGACATGCAACTGTTTCCAGAGAAAAAAGCATATCTTCTGTAGTACCCCCCTCTTCAACTCCAAGCTCATCACAGATAGCAGCAGTAAGAAGATCGGCTCCCGATACATGACATGCAGTACCCTTGCAAACCTTTATTAAATGCTTTCCCATTGGTGTAAAACGAAACTGTGAATAGAAGGTTGCTACTCCATAGATTTTGGATGCAGGTACTTCCATAACATCCGCTACAGCTTCTACAAGATCATCCGGAAGATAAGAGTGTCTTTTTTGAATTTCCTGAAGCAGGGGAATAACCTTTTCCGGTTCTGAACCAACTTCTTTAACTATCTGCCGTGCTTCTTCGAGTACAGCGTCACTGCAATCCTTACATGCCATGAAAAACTCCTATACGATGAAAAAAAGTGATTAATCTTAATTTTATTAGAATATATCATTCCTTTTTTATCATTCTTTTAAAAAAATGAGGATTCGTTATAGTATTATATACGAAAAGAAAAAGACAGAAAAAAATTGTTTATTTTTGTGAGATTGCTATGTTTAATTGTTTTTAGACTTAATTGATGGTATAATAACTATAACGGGGGAGAAACTATTCTCTATGTCAGCTCCCCCTCAATATTAAGTTAGGGGCCTATATATGAAGACTAAACAGATCTTCCCCCTGGTTCTCTTTTTCTTCTCATGCTGCTTTCTCTGGGGGTCAGGGTACAAGTAATTTTTCATTAAACCTAATCACAGGCGCAAAAGTTCCAATTGGAGAAAGTTCCGGTCTCTACTCCCCAGGTGCATCATTTAATCTTAATAGTGAATATTATCCCGATTTTTTTCCTCTTTTTTACGGAAAAGGAACACTGGGATACAATATTCTTCCTACCCTTGCAGATTCCAATATGAGTATTGCAGATTTCAGTATCGGCGCTGGTGCTGCAATCCCCATTCTCCCCAGATTATTTCTGAAAATATCAGGCTCCGGCGGCATGTATATAGGAATGAGAGAGGGAGAGTCCGGCAGTGATCCATTCTTTTCTACTGGAATTGAAATAAAATACCTTATCAGCCGATCTGTGAGCCTTGGGATAGAAAGTTCCTACATTAATTATATTTCTACAAATACAATGGAACCCCTTTATCAGGGAATGAGTGTTTCTCTCGGTTTAACCTATAATATGGGAGCATCTTCCAGTGATTCCGAGTTCAGATTCATCCCGGAGTTTGATACAATATTCCCGGTTTTCTATAAATACTATGATAATAATCCTGTTGGTTCAGTCATTCTTCAGAATATGGAACGTGGAAAGATTGATCATGTAAAGATAAGCTTATTTGTTCCCGATTTTATGAATCAGCCTAAACTAGGGATCGAGTAGGGACGGAGGATTTTTTTAACGGGGATTTTCGAATTTTTAGATTTTCTAGAATTTTTGGAGTGAGGAGTGGAGGGAAATTCAATTATCTTTCTATTAAATACTGATTTTTTGAAGCAGAATCGCAAATTCACCTGTACTACTATATATGAGAAAGCCAAGAGAATTATATATAGGTGCCGAGTATCATGTGATAGCTAAAAGTAACCGGGGAGAATTTATCCTGGAATCACCTGAAGTGAAGAAACTGTTTCTGGATACAGTCATAAGAGCAAAGGAGAAATATTCCTTTCAGATCAGAGACTTTACTATTATGAGTAATCATATCCATTTAATCATGAAACCCGGAAAAGATGAGAGCTTGTCCAAAATAATGCAGTGGATACTAAGTGTATTTGCCATAAAGTTCAACAAATACTTTAAATTGAAAGGACATGTCTGGTATGACAGATTTAAGAGTGTTGTAATAGATAGTTTTAAGCAACTATTAACAACATTCAGATATATCTGTAATAATCCGGTAAAGGCAGGAATGGTAGAGAACGCTGAAGATTATGTTTATGGAGCTTTATGGTTTATTAAACATAAGCGTTTTAAACTTATTGAACCACCAGATCCCTTGATTATCAAAAATCTACCGGAATTCTTTAACAAGAATTCTTTTGATTGAATTGGCCATAAAAAATTAATTAGTACCAAAAATTCACATTCAGAAATTTATAACAAGTCACAACTATCTTTCTCTTGAACCGAAAAACCTCCATTTTACAAAATAACAAAAATTATTCCACTTAAATTACATATTCAGAATCTACTGTTAACAGAAATTTATACAATTTAATATATTCTAAATAAAGTACACCCAAAAAATCATTTTTTCTACATTCAAGATCTTCATTTTAATATTTTATAGAATTTTTTGGGGACGGAGGCTTTTCCCT
>DAOWMA010000204.1 GCA_030643345.1 Spirochaetaceae bacterium | reverse complement strand
CTATTTTTCAGACATCAATCGAAGAACCATGGGATGGAGCTATTCATGAAGCTGCTTTAAAAGTAGCTGATGAAATGGGTATTACCTATGAATTTGCAGAAAATGTAAAAGCTGCAGATTTTGCCAAGGTTGTAAGAGAATATTCAGAACGTGGTTTTAATCTTATTGTCGGGGATGCATTCCTTGCAGGTGAAGAACCAGCTCGTGCTGTAGCTAAAGATTATCCGGATACAGCCTATGCATTTGGTTCAGAATTTGAAGTACAGGCTCCTAATTTTTCAGTTTTTGATAACTGGATCCATGAACCTGCATACCTCAGCGGTATTATTGCCGGTATGATGACTGATACAGATGTTCTTGGTGTTGTTGCTGCAATTCCAATACCCGAAGTAAACAGACTTGTTGGAGCATTTAAAGCCGGTGCCCTTTCTGTAAATCCAAATGTAAAAGTTAAAGTTTCAATGATCGGAAGCTGGTTTGATCCTCCAAAGGCTAAAGAAGCTGCAGTTGCAATGATCGAAGCCGGAGCAGACTTTCTCTATGCTGAAAGATTTGGTGTATTTGAAGCAGCAAAAGAAGCTGGGGTTTATGCATTTGGTAATATGTCTGATCAGAATGCACTCGCACCAGGTGTTGTTTTAACAAGTTGTATCTGGGATATGTATCCAATAATCAAATATAGTGTTGAATCTGTACAGAATGGTACCTGGAAAGCACAGAACCTTAAAGACTGGTCTATGATGGCAGCCGGCGGATCACGTCTTGCACCTTATCATGGTCTGGAATCAAAAATTCCTGCTGATGTTAAGGCAAAAGTTGCTGAAGTTCAGAAACAGATTCTTGCAGGATCATTTGTTGTTTCTGTAATTGAAACTCCAACAGTTTCTGATTAATTATATTTAATTAAATACCGGTTCCCTTTTAATAAGGGGAACCGGTTTTTATTTTTAGTGATGGAGGGTAGGATTCTGGAAAAACAAGCGGTTATCGAGATGCGGGGTGTAACCAAGCGTTTTGTTGATGTAATAGCCAATGATAAAGTTGATCTTAAGCTTTTTCCCAATGAAGTTGTAGGGCTTCTTGGTGAAAACGGAGCTGGTAAAACAACACTTATGAATGTTCTATTCGGATATTATAATCTGGATGGCGGTGAAATGCTGATAGGTGGAGAGAAGGTTAGCTTCAGTTCTCCTAAAGATGCAATAAATCACGGGATTGCCATGATCCATCAGCACTTCACCCTTGTTCAGACACAGACAGTTCTTGAGAATGTGATGATTGGAATGGAGGGCAGTTTTTTTCTTAACTATAAAAAGGCAAAAGAGAAACTCCTTGGAATTGAAAAAGAGTTTGGGTTCCATCTTGATCCTGATGCAGTTGTATGGACCCTTTCAATTGGGGAGCAGCAGAAGCTTGAAATATTGAAAGCCCTGTATAGAGACGCCAAAATACTTATAATGGATGAACCTACTGCAGTTTTAGCTCCTACCGAAACTATAGAACTTTTTGAAACTCTTCATAACCTGGTAAAAAGCGGACATTCAATAATTTTTATTTCACACCATCTTCAGGAAGTAATGGATATTTGTGATCGGGTTGTTGTTTTAAGAAACGGTAAACGTGTAGCGGAAACAGAAGTTTCAGAAACTACCATACCGGAACTTGCCAGTCTTATGGTTGGCCGGGAACTTCTGGAACGTCTGGATAAAGGAAAGTCTAAAACAGGTGAAGTTATTCTTGAAGCAAAAGATCTAAGGGTCAAAAATAATCGTGGTATTACAGCGGTAGATGGTCTTAGCTTTGTTTTAAAAGAAGGTGAAGTCCTTGGTGTTGCCGGTGTTTCCGGTAATGGACAAACAGAACTGTCAGAGATGCTTTTTGGAGAGGTAAAACCCGAAGAGGGAGAGATCTATATTTCCGGAAAGAAAGTACCTGGAGGAAGTCTGTCTTCAGTAATAAAAGAAAGTATGGCCAGGATCCCCGAAGATAGAATTAAAACAGGTTTATTTATGGATCTGTCAGTTAAAGAAAATATGATTCTGGAGAGCCATGTTAAAGAACCGATTTCTAAAAATGGACTTATAAATATAAAGGAAATTCGTTCTTTTGCTGATAATTGTATAAAAAGTTTCAGTGTAAAAACAGATGGAATGGATGCCCCTGTAAAGAGCCTGTCCGGGGGGAACCTTCAGAAGGTTATTCTTGCAAGAGAACTGGTCGGGGACCCTAAGTTGGTTGTTGCATGTCAGCCAACCAGAGGGCTTGATGTTGGTGCCATGGAATATGTCCACCAGGCAATGCTTAATCAGAAAGAAAGTGGAGCAGGCGTATTATTAATTTCAGATGATCTTGATGAGATATTTTTACTCAGCGACCGGATTATTGTCATGTACGAAGGCAAGATAATGGGTGAAGTCAGTGCAGAAGAAGCAGACCGGGATAAAATTGGTCTCTGGATGAGCGGGGTAACATCATGATAGGCATGAGCATAGTAAAACGTAAACCATTACCTGCCTGGGTAATGCTTGTAATTCCAGTTGCAGCAGTATTTGTAACCTTGTTAATAACTTCTATTCCCATTCTTATTGCAGGAGGAAATGTCTTTAAGGCCTATGGTGCTTTATTCCAGGGAGCTCTGGGGAGTAAATTTAATTTACTGGAAACTTTTGTAAAAGCCAGCCCTCTGGTTCTTACCGGTTTGGCTGTAGCATTTGCTTTCAGGGCAAAATTCTGGAATATCGGCGCCGAAGGACAGTTATTTGCAGGTGCCATTATGGCTGCATGGGTAGGAATTTATTTCACATGGCTTCCATCATTTCTGGTTATTCCATTTATGATAATATTTGGATTTCTTGGTGGTGGACTGTGGGCAACTATTCCTGCATTTCTTAAAACCAAATTAAAAGTAGATGATGTAGTAACAACTCTTCTTCTTAATTATGTAATTCTGCATATTATGGGGGCTCTTTTATTTGGTCCTATGCAGATGGAGGGTTCCTCATGGCCGAGGTCAGCCAGTATAATGGATGCAGCTTTCTATCCAATGCTGATTGCAAGATCCCGATTCCATTTAGGAATTATTATTTCACTTGTTGCTGTCCTTGCAATCTGGTTTATAAACAATAAAACTGTTTTTGGATATCAATCCCGGGGTGTCGGGATAAATCTTAATGCAGCAAAATTTGGTGGAATAAATACCAATATGGTTATATTGAAAACAGCAATAATCTCCGGTGGACTTGCGGGTCTTGCTGGTGTAGGAGAAGTAGCGGCAATTCATCACCATTTAATGATGGATGTATCACCGGGTTATGGTTATACAGGTATTGTAATAGCCATGCTTGGGAATTTACATCCCATTGGTGTAGCTCTGGCTGCTTTCTTTTTCAGTGTTATAAGTGTAGGTGCTCAGACAATGAGCAGGGTTGCAGGGATTCCAATTTATATTGTTGGAGTCATTGAGGGTGTTGCCCTTATGACTATGCTTATTTTCATCCTTTTAACAGAATACAAAATACGGTGGACAAAATCATGATGAGTGAAATATTTACTGTAACGTTTATTACAGGTCTTATTGCAGCTACTCTGCGTATGTCAACACCTATTATTCTCGCAACTTTAGGTGAGATAATTACTGAAAGGTCAGGTGTTTTAAATCTTGGTATAGAAGGCACTATGGTTTTTGGTGCTGCTCTGGGTTTTTTAACAACCCTTGCTACAGGTAATCTCTGGCTTGGGGTTTTTGTTGCAGCACTTGGAGGAATTGTTCTGTCCCTGTTAATGGCTGTATTAGCTGTTTATATGGGTTTAAGTCAGCATGTTTCCGGGCTTGGAATAACAATATTTGCCAGTGGACTTGCAATGTTTATTTACCGACTTGTAGTGGGGTCTCCAATTGTTCCTCCGGTTATTACCCCTTTTACTCCTGTAGCAATACCACTTCTATTCAGAATACCAATACTGGGAGGGAGCTTTTTTACACAGTATAGTCTGACATATATAACCTGGGCTTTAATTCCCCTTGTTTCTATATTTCTCTTTAAAACAAGAGCAGGATTAAGGGTCCGAACCATTGGCCAGAACCCCTTTGCGGCAGATACAGTTGGTGTCAATGTTAATCTTACAAGAACACTCTGTCTTGCTGCAGGTGGTGCCTTTTTTGGTGTAGCCGGAGCTTTTCTCACCCTTGCCCATCAGAATATGTTTTTAATAGATGTAATCGGCGGCAGGGGCTGGATAGCAATTGCCATGACAATCTTTGGTAACTGGAACCCTGTAATGGGTGCTGTAGGTGCATTGATGTTTGGTTTTCTGGATGCATTTCAGCTTCGGATGCAGACTCTTGGTGTAGATTTGCCATTCCATATCTTTCTGATGATACCTTACTTAATAACTATACTTGCTCTTATAAGTGTATCCAGGAAGGCAACAGTACCGGCCGGTCTTCTTAGACCTTACAGACGGGAAGAGAAAGGTTAATGTAGGTTCTTGTAATCAAAATATATCTATGGTCTTTTGCAGGATTTTATGTATAAAGTTATGTACTTTTGTAAGTTCAGATTCTTTAAGTTTTGGATTAAATACCAGAACAAGAATCTTTTCGCTGTCATATCTGCGACTTAAAATTATAGCATCTGCCTGAACCAGGCTTCCTTTTAAATTAAGCTGAATGTTTGGGATAACAGTTTTGTTTTCTATAGGTACAGTTTTTGAAAATTCACATGCAATACCTACAGAACTAATATCAATTATACGGCCTTCATAGTTGGATTCTTTATATCCGAAATTTATTACAACCCTGGGATCATTATTGCAGTTTGCCCGGACGAATTTTCTACGTCCTTTTGCCTCGTTTGCTTCAAGTACCTTT
>DAOWMA010000007.1 GCA_030643345.1 Spirochaetaceae bacterium | reverse complement strand
TAGAATATCTCTGTCTCCAAAAGAGACTGAAATATCATTTAACTGAACAAAAGACAACTTTATAACCTAATTTGCAGAAAATGCAATAACTATGGGCGATATACTTTTCTTTTTAACAATATTTTTCGTAATATCATTTTCAGGTACATAAGTGAGTCTTAGTTTTTTATCTTCCAGTGTATAAAGAAAGTTTACAGGAATATTTTTGTTCCCGTATCTGAAACCAAAAGAAATAACTCCTGTATATTCATCAACCAGACTGCTGGAAAGAAAATTATCGAATTTGATTTTACCTGTGCCATCAGATCCCTCCGGGATAATCTGTGGTACCAGACGATCATAATCAGTCCATATAAAACTACCGTCAAATTGCATTTTAATGTTTCCATAAGCATTGCTGGAAAAATTGGTTCCTGTTTCGAGAAGAGAGCTGTATAATGCTTCCCTGCGTTCTGTTTCTCCTAAAATAATATCCTCAATATTTTCAAGAACTACATAATTGGTAATAACTTTCTTTCCTTCATAAAAATAACTTATCTGTAGTTTTGTATCTGAAAGCACAGTTATTATTGTACCAGTTTCCCCCAGTTCGAAAGATCGCTTATCAATCAATGTCAGAAAGTTCCAGTCAAAACTAATACTGTAAGCATTGGTAACTATTCTCAGGATATGATTCTCCAAATCAGGGAATAGTCCTGTCTGTGGTCTAAATAATTTAAGATTTATAGCAGAATCATTTATCATAACGATGAAACTTAATGGATGATAGGATTTTGAAAAAGCAGCATTCAAAAGAAGCTCTGCCGGGTTAATTTTTTCTTCAGGTTTAACAGAACTGTCATATATATCAAGATAGTGATCAAAACAGTATCCAATTATTCCATCTTCAGTGATTACATGATACCAGTATCCTTCATATTGTCCAACAGAAGTAATACTATCGGTTCTGTCAAACACTTTTAGTATTTGACTCTTTCTC
This sequence comes from Spirochaetaceae bacterium, assembly GCA_030643345.1. Taxonomy (GTDB): domain Bacteria; phylum Spirochaetota; class Spirochaetia; order B11-G9; family B11-G9; genus JAJRQE01. Next base: position 16,329 of record DAOWMA010000007.1, on the reverse strand, counting down.
ATTTTATATACTCTTTGGGAATTTATATCCGGTTTCTCTCTTATCAGAAGGCCGTCTTTTAGATTTCGTGCAAAAATAGTTTTGTATTCCAGGATAGTTTTTGATTTTTCCTTAGCAAGGGTTTCATCCTTGAAAAACTCTACTCTCCATCTTTCTATCCGGGCCGGTTCTTCACTGATCCCATCGTTAATAAGGTATACATCTGCCAGTTCAGATTCACTTATAATAGTTACACTCTGACCTGTAAGGAATGTACTATCCTCAGGAGCCCATAGGATATTGCCATATCCAAGTATATTTTTGCTGCAGGATGTAAATGTTACAATTACTATAAAAAAAACGGTTAAGATCCTGAGATACTTGCTGTTCATAAAACCTCTCTCTAAGGATCTTATAAAACAGAAAGTAGTAATTAGTCAATGTGATCGTGAATAATAAGTATTTTACCCTGAGTAATAAGGTCTATATTATTTTCCCGGGACAGTATCTTATCTGCATCTCTCTTTGAAATAATAAGATCTGTGTTATTTATGCCGAATATTTTTCTGGCTTTTATTTTTAATGGATTTTGACCAATTCTTGTCAGATCCAATGAATCCGACAATCCCTGGTATCCGACAATCCCTGATTCCATTATTCTTTTTGGATCTACCATAAGAGGTCCAATTACAAGATTAAGTTTTTCATCAAATATTTTTGGGAAAAGACTCGGAGAGAAAGATCCTGTATTCTGTTTTCCATACATTGGAAGTATATTATCGACATAGATAACAATGCCGGAAAAATCAGCAGAAGGGATAAAACCAAGAATTGGTGTTACAGTAGATACCCGTGAATGTGGAATAAACATTGCTGCTATATCCGGATAAATATTAAGAGTATACTTTACGTTAAGGGATTTGAAGTCAGGAGTGAACAGTGAGTGTTCTTTTATCATTGATGGTACTGTATTAAAAATAGAGTTTACGGTATAAGGATGCATTTTGATAAAATCTGCTCCTTTTGTTCTTGAGTCAATAGTCAGCAGTTCAATTCCATTCAGAAGAATATAATTCAGTCTTTTGTTAATATTCTTCTCTGCACTGTATTTAACCGATGGAAGAGATTTTGTTATATCAGAAAATATACTTATTATAACAATTTCCAATTGCTGCTTTTCCCAGTTAACTGAATAATCAACAGTAGTATCGTATATAAATGGACCACCAAAGATCAGAAATTGAGAAAAAATAAGAAAGAGGAATACCACGAGTCGTTGTTTTGTCATATTTCTCAATATCGGCTAATTAAGAGTCTATCCTTAATTTAATTACATTCCCCTCCTTAGCTTTCTGATCTGGAAAACGGCTTTTCTCCAAAATAGATACCCGCCCATTCCCATTGTCCATGAATTTCAGGATCAGCAGGGAAATTGACTCGCCTGAAGTATAGATACCACGTTTTAATTCGGTAGGACCATCCCCATGTTTTCAGATATGCTTCCTGCAGATTTGAATCTTTATCCAGATTTGCTGAATATCTTACTCTGTTCTTCATAAACAGGTTCAATTTATTCAGAAAATCGGAATTTGCCTCAGTTTTTGCCTGTTCCCATGAAACTGCAAAAAAATTGATTTTAGCCCGATATTTTGAAAGTCTTCTGTAATCTTTATGGCGAATAGCATATTTAACTGAATTTACAAGATCATCCAGATTTTCCATGGTCCAGTTTTTATTTCTGTAATCATAATAATCGATAATAGGTTTTATCTGCGTTACAGCATCAGGAAATCCCGGAACCTTAGTGTCAGGATACTGAAGAAAATTTTTATATGCCTGAATAGAAAGGTCCCATTCCCCCAGCTCTTCGTAGATTTTTGCCAAATAAAAGTATGCAGGGCCTTTTTGGATGTCACTGCTGAAATTAGAAAGAAGTTCTTTGTAGTAATCAACTTTATTCTGGGGTTTACCAACAAGATCTATCAAATTTGAAAGACAGATATAATGAATTGACTGCCCTCTTACCACAAGGTCGGAGTAGTTTTTTAGTATTCTGTCAAAATAGTGAATGGCAAAGGGTTCAGCTCCACTTTTCAGATAATTTTGTGCAGTAAGAAGCAGGTAGTACCCATTAAATGGGTCTTCAGGATTTTTTTCTACATAGGTTGTTAAAAAAAGATTTAATATTTCAAGTTCACCCTGGGCATGAAGGATTTTTACAATTTCCTGAATAAGGATAAAGTTTGCTTCAGGATTGCTTGATTGTTCATCCATTGTTTTTGAAAGTCGCAGAAGCTCACTCTTTTCTTTATCAGTTCCAACAACGTAATATGGTTGATGAATCAATAAGGTTGTATAAATACCCCAAAATCCTGACAACAGGATTATAAGCAGTAGTATTCCAATGATTATTTTTTTCTTCATAATTTAATGCAGATGTTATCACAGCAAAAGAGAGTGTTCAATTGATCTTAATGCATTTTATGATATACTCCTGTATATCTTGAATATTAAACTATTACTTATTGTTCCTGTAATAATGGGATTTACATATTGTTCTACTTCTCCTGCTGATATTGGTTCGACAGATACGGATATATCATATTCTGTTGATCATGAAGCGTCTGTTCTTGAGACTGCCCGTGTTATGGTAGAAGACGGATCTCTGTCTTCTCTTGGTCAGGTAATAGTTCTTTTAGAAGACGAAAGTGCAGGGAATACAGAGCAGGGGGAAGTTATTAAATTTGTTGCTGCAAGCCTTCTCCAGATGGTTTACCCCTATTCAGAGGCTTCAAACATCCAGATCTCCGGTCCAAAATCAGGTATGCTTACATCAATAGTAGAAAATGCGAAAAAAGGAATTATTATTGACATTCCTAATAAGGATGTCAGTTTTTTCACATTATTATTATCTTCAACAGCAGCTTTATTTACTGATTCAGATGCTGTTATTAATAGATCTTTAGAAATTCTGGATACTATATACACTTCTGAACCCGTATCTTTTCTACCAATTTACATTCGATCGTATTTATTTGAGAAGCAAAAATCATTTACTAAGGCGCTTGATGGGTATTATGAGGCAAGAAAACTGGACGAGAAAAGTTATCCTGCCGGGATGGGTATAGTCAGGATTCTTAACCGGAATGAGGAATACAGGAAGGCATTTTCTCTGATAGATAAAATTTACGAACTATACGGAGATAATACAGAGGTTCTTTATCTTTATATTGATACTCTTATTGGATGCAACAAACTTGAAAAGGCCTTTCTCCTGGTTTCTGACTCTCTTGCTGTAAACCCGGATGATATGATAATGACCATTAAATATGCTGATATTCTTCAAAAGCGGGGGCAGAATACCCAGGCACTTCGTATGCTCAAAGTAATTGAGTCTGTTGCCGGCCAATCGAAAGACAGTGTGCGAATTCACAGTTCTGTTCTAATAGATGAAAAGAATTATAAACAGGCTGCAGCTTTGTTAGTGGATGCCCTGGAGGATTACCCTAATGATCCCGAACTGCGTGTCCTTTATGCCGGTCTTCTCCTTTTAACCGGTAATGAGGGAGAAGGCCGTATTTATCTGGAGGGTAATCTTGAGGCAAACCCGGACAACCTTGGCAGTCTTGTTTTGTTGACAAAAGAAGCTATGTCTGCAGAAGACTGGGTACGGGCAGCTGAATTTGTTGAAAAGGTTCTGGAAAAGGATAGTTCAGATCCATACCTGCGTTATGCTATGGAAATATATCAAAATCTGGGTAACTATTCAAAAGTATTTAATTTCAGCACCAGAATTATTGAGGAAGGTCAACCATTATATTCAGATTATACTGCATATATAAATCTACTTCTAAGAGAAGATAATGTGAAAGCTTCTCTGAAGATAATAGATAGATGGATAGGAGCAAGCAGCAGCCCGGTAGAAAAAAGCCATTTCTATTATTTAAAGAGTATTGCACAGACAGATATTGCGGCAAAACTGGACAGCCTGCGCCAGTCTCTTTTTGAAAATTTGCAGAATCTGGATGCAATAATAGCTATTGCAGATGCCTATTATAAACTGGGTGAAAAGCGTAAATCATATCGCTATCTTAAACAGGCTTTAATTATAGCCCCTGATAATGATTATATAAGGGTGCGTCTTCGAAAACTGGAAAGGGAGCTTTAGAATGATCTGTCTTACACTTATGGAAAGTTCTATCGAATTAAACTTAATGGTAGTTGAGAGGAACAGACATCTTATTGATATGGCTGAATTAAGGCTCGATATGCTTATTAATCCGTTGGAGGTAGATCCCTGTACTGTCAAATTAGAATTTCAACTTCCCTTGATTATTACTTATCGAAAAAAGATTGACGGCGGTAAATATGAAGGAACCGAATCATATAGAGGTGATATTCTTTATTCCTATGCAAAGTGTGGTTTTGATTTTATTGACCTTGAGATAGGGAGTGTATTTCCTGAAGTTGAAGAGACTGCCCTGAGAAAGGGAACAAGAATAATACGCTCCTATCATAATTTTAAAGAAGTACCGGATAATCTTGATACTATTATAAGGGAAATCTCATCAAAATCCGGTGAAATACCAAAAGCAGCAGTCTATTGCAGCAGCAGTAAAGAAGTCTTTAAATTTTTTAAAGTTTTTGAAAAAACCAAAGATATCAAAGATAAGATTGTACTGGGTATGGGGGAGTTTGGATTTCCTTCAAGAATACTGTATAAACAACTGGGTTCTATAATTTCATACTGTTCCAGTTCTGGTAATTCAGGAGCACCGGGTCAGTTAACCCCCGGGGATATGAAGAATTTATATCGTGTAGATGAGATAAATAATTCAACATCTGTTTATGGAATTATTGGGAATCCTGTCATGCACTCCCATTCTCCGCAGCTTCACAATAAAGCGTATAAAAGAGCTGCTATAAATGCAGTCTATCTTCCATTTCTGGTAGATGATATAGGCTATTTTCTCAATCTTGCAGCTTTTCTTAACGTAAAGGGTTTTTCGGTGACTGTACCGTATAAGGTTGATATACTGAATTTCCTTGGTGAACAAAGTCCGGAGATTGAGAAAATAAAATCCTGCAATACAGTTTGCAGAAAAGGCAGAGTATGGAAGGGGTATAATACCGATCTGGATGGATTTCTTATGCCTCTGCTTTCAAAAATTAAAACTGCTGGTTTGAAGAATGGTGGTTTAAAGATCGGCAGTATAAAAAAGGGGGCTGTAATCGGTGCGGGCGGTGCGGCAAGAGCAGTAATAACTGCCTTGCAGAGCCTGAATATTGAAATTACCATATTTAACCGTTCAGAAAGCAGAGGGGCAAAACTTGCCGCCGAAACAGGTGTTTCTTTTTTCCCTCTAAACCGAATAGATCTTCTGTCAGATTTTGATATTATAGTTCAGACAACAACTGTAGGTATGGTTCCGGAGGTAGATAGTACTCCTTTGCCGGAATATAAATTTAGAAAAAATCAGATTGCATACGATATTATATACACACCTCTGGAAACGAGGTTCCTGAAAAATGCAAAATCAGCCGGATCTGTTACTATCGGGGGGATGGCAATGCTGAAGACTCAGGGAATTCGTCAGTTTGAAATTTTTACAGATCGACAGTTTCCTTCGGAGGAGCAAAAAGGGAGCTCTTAAGCCTTTTTACCTTACTCATTTTTCTAACAATAAGCTGAATATTTTTTTCCTCAGGTAAGGATATTGCATTTAGTAAAAGATCTTCCTGTGATTTATCAAAGTCTACCGGTTTTACCAGATAGGTAGTTAGTTTTTCAATAGGACTGCCGAAAGTAACTTCCAGAAGTTCATTTTTGCTTTCAAGAGTTCTTTCGATAAGTCGTACTTTTCCAATATAATCCATTCCGGAAGCTTCTGTTTTCTCATTGCGAATATTTCCTTTTTGTATTTGATCAGGGTATAGGATCAATTTTTTATCTATTCTTACTTTGAATCCATCCTGCTCTTGAGGGCTTAGTTTTAGAGAGTCCAGCTTTATGTTTAATTCATTCCTGAAGTCAGAAGTTTCCACAAAAGATACTGGAGAAATTGTCGGTATACGAAGAATATCAGATTCTTTCAATATTTCCATTTTATGAAATATTGCCGTGCTTTCACTGACGGAAGTGTTTTTCTGTATACCCGGAACATTAATACCTGCATTTTCGATAATTATTCTCCATTCTTTAACATTTTCTGAATCCATTAGATATATTCCATCAGCCAGCTCACGAAGAATATAAGGGTGCAGCTTCTGCAGATGTTCAATTATCATACGTTTATCGGAGTTTACAGTAAGAATAATCCCTTCATACAGGTGGACCCTGTTGTAATCTTCTTCCCACGATTCTACAGATACGGAAATATTCTGGGGAACGGGTCTTTCACTTAATTTTTTCAGGATTTCGATTATATTGCCGGAATGTAATTTACAGTCATGCCCTCTTGTGTAGGAACTTCTGTTTAATTCAAAATCAGGATAAAGATCAAATTTTTTGATTTCAGTAACACCTGCGAATTTAACACCATCTTTTAAACTAATCCATGGCTTTACGGTAATATCAAAGCTTGGTTGGACTATCAAAGGAGGTTCTGCATTTCCCTTTAAAGAAAGGTGACTTTTTAAATGGGGATTAACAACATATCTTTTACCCGAAAATACCAGAAATTTAAGGGAAATCAGCGAATCCAGAATTGAATCAGGATTTAAATAGTCTACACTGGATTTTTTAATAATCAGTAACAGTAATTTTTTTATACTCTTCAATGTAAAACTTTTATTCTCAGGTATGGTGTTAATGAGTCTATCGATCAATTCTGACAGTTTTATAGTTAGATTAATTGGATTACCATTTCCTGCGGAGGCAGCAGTATAGAGCATATATCGTTGTTTAATATTGAGCTCGCTGAATTCAAGCAGATTATCTTCCAATAGAACTATTTCATCCGGATTTTGATTAATAATTGATAAATCCTGCAGGGCCTGAAGCAGAATGTCCAGGCGTGTCCCTGTTTTTTCAGGGGTTGAGAGGTCAGGGAAAATCCTTCTGATTTCATCTGAAGCTTTCTTTTTAATGGTCCCGTCAAGTTTAAGTATATCGGGGGTTTTATATAAAAAAGAGATAAATGCAATAACAAGTGCATCAGTAAACCATATATCCGGATATTTCCCATTAGGACAGTCCATTGACGGAAATAACAGATCTGTATCAAAAACTTTGCTTTTAAAAAGTTCTTCAAATACCGGACTGATTCTAATTCTTCCGCTTTCAGCATCTCTGTAAATAAGTAGTCGTTCCTCAAGATTTAAAAGCAGATGATGAATTGACATAAACGACCTTTCATTACCAAGAAAATCATGAAGTTCGTGTAAATTAGTACCTGAGAGGAAATTAATAGAAGTAAGAAGCAGCGCATCTTCTTTGTCTATCATACTTAATACTCTCTCTTCTGTTCCTTCCCGGAGGAGAAAATTAGCGAGAGAATCGATTAGTGAATGTTTATTGAAAGGAGTTTGGAGCTTTCCCAGATAGTTTCGCATAATTGCAAAAAACTCATCATCCGGCAAGGCTACCATCATCATTTTCCATTGATTTGTTGTAATAAGCATAGTCTACCATTATATCCTGATAAATGGTGCTCTGCAAGGTGTTGGAATTTTAATGATTCATAGGGGTGGTTTAATCTCCTTTGGTAAATCTTAAATAACATAGCTTGACCTCTCAGTTCTCTCCGATGTATGTTTTATCAAGTATCGTTGATAGCTGTACAGTGTATATTGGAGTTGTAATTTTGAAAGAATATATATTAATTAAATCCGATCAGGATTTAATAGAGTATAGAAAACACCTGGATCACAATAATATAGAAATTGTCTCTATGGATTTTGAGGGTGAATACAATCTTCATATCTATGGTGAAACACTCTGTCTTATACAGATCTATGACGGTAATAGATATTTTGTTATTGATCCCTTTAAAATTAGTAAAGATGAATTGAAAAAAACCCTGGAAGACAGAAAAATAGTTAAAATATTTTACGATGCTGCTTCCGATTCAAAGCTTGTATACAAGCAGTATGGAATAAAAATGCAGGCAGTTTATGATTTAAAAATATTGGTAGATCTGCTTGATTTTGAAAAAAAGGGGCTGGATGCTGTTATTTCCAGGTTACTGGGTATTACTATTTTAAAGAAAAAGCAGTTTCAGCGTTATAACTGGACACTAAGACCTGTAGACAAAGATGCTATGCAATATGCTCTATCCGATGTCGAGCATTTGTTTGTGTTAAAGGTAAAATTGTTTGAAATAATAAAACAGGAAGGAAAAGCTGAGGAATTAATTTTCAGTATAATTAAAAGAACAGTAGATTTTGATCGGAAAACAATACCCGGTATATTAAAATCATTTAATTACAAAAAATTGAGATCGGGGGAGAAAAACCTACTTAAAAAGATATTTGAAATTAGGGAAGAGATTGCCAAGGAACTTAATGTACCGCCTGATCGGGTAATGACAAAAAGCCAGCTTTTTGGAGCAGCAAAAGATTTTAAGACTATCAGGGAGTTGGAGTTTAACAGGAGAATCCCTCCCGAGATACGAACTAAATTTATTGACCAATTAGAGAGGATTTAATTTAAATATGTCAGGTTTTAGTACTATCAAATATATTTAACAACTTCCTCGAATGTCTTTCTCTTTTTTTGACCTTTTTTCACAAAGCCGTCCATTGAATATCCCAGAGGGGTAATGGCAAACACTTCCTCTTCTTCCTTTAAATTCAGAGTTTTCCGGAGCTTATCAGGAGAAAATGCTGCAACCCAGCAGGTACTGATGCCTTCATATTCCGCTGCAAGAATCATGTGATCCATCGCTATTGTCAGATCTGTTTCAAGTGAGTTATATCCATCAGTTGAACGGATCCAGGCCTCTTTGCGATTTCCTTTTACGATCAGGACATATGGTACAGATTGAAACCACTCAGACTTATAGCATAGTTTAACCTTTTTGAGCATTTCTTCAGACGATACCAGTAAAAACTGCCAGGGTTGTCTGTTAGTTGCCGAAGGGGCCAGACGCCCTGCGTTAAGGATACGTTTAAGAATGTCTTCAGAGATTTTTCTATCAGGATTGTAGGATCGGACACTCTTCCGTTCTGAAATAAGTTTATGAAAATCCATTTATCAGCTCCTATGGTCGCTGAGATCGTTCCTAAGGACGCATAGACGAGCAGCAAACTTGTTTGCGACCAGTCTCAGGACTACGTCCTTCCGGTACGACTCATTGGCGGGCAGGTCAGGTTGCATACCCGAGCAGGAAGCTTGCTTCCGACCAGGGACAAAGTCCCGACCAGCCTTATTTTAATTTAAAAATATAATATATGAAAACGGATAAGAATCATAGGTAGATTGATCTTTCTGTAGCAGCAGTTCAGGTTTTTTATAAAATTGATGGAATTGATGAACTTTTTGATACACTTAAAATCCCCGCTGTTCTTAGTGAGATCAGCCGTTGTCTCAAACCAAAAGGCAGACTGGGGATAGTCAGTATGTCAAAAGATCATGGGTCTTCTCTGATTGTAAAATTATATGAATGGGCACACAGGAAATTTCCAAAATATGCTGATTGCAGACCAATTTATGTTGAACAGTCAATAAGAGATGCCGGATTTAATGTAAAATATAGAGAGAAAGTTAAGTTATTTGGTTTACCTGGGAAAATAGTAGTTGGCAGAAGTAGCCTTTAACTGAAAGTAGTAGCCTATTTTCTCCCAGTTGTGAAAATATTTCTGATGTTAAACTTAGATAAGATTAAGGTATGGAAGCAGGCTCTAAAAATCTGTATTTTGTGTTGTTGGAAATTGTTGGAAAATCTTCGTTATTTTCGGTATCAATATTACATACCATACCCAAACTTCCTCCTGGAAACGAAGTATCAGTAAATGTTGCAGAAGGAGCTATTGCATCATTAAAGGTTATTGAAAAATTACCGCTTCCATCTCTGTCTATTTTTATCTTATTAATTTGATTGTACCCTTTAATAAGATCTAAACTGTAAGTCCAGTTTATTAAAGGAATCCATGAACTATTTATTTGTTTATAAACACTGAATCCACCATCTATGTCAATTATCAATTCATAGTAGTTATCAAAATCCTGACTGCAGAAATTGATTCCATATAGTGCATAATAATATCCGGAAACTCTTTTAAGTTCTGCTGTCAATGTAGTAAATGTCGGAATTACCTGATTATAGATAACAGTAAACCAATAATTGTGCCACTGAGGATCATTGGTAGAAAATTGAATAAATCCATCTCCATCCGATTCCCATTCAATTGTTTCGAGTTCCGGAACTATTGACTCTTCCGGACAGCCTGTAAACAGGCCAGACAAACAGATTGCGATGGCGACTACTGTTACCATAGATATATATTTTAACTTCAAAACCATAAGGTTCCTCCTTAGGGAAAGGGTGCGGAGAGGAACTGTTGCTCGATTCACAGAAGATAGGTCTGTTGCAAGAATGTTTCACTAAATTTAATAAATCCCGGTAAAAATGTCAAAATTATTTTTAATATTAGCAAGATCACAAACTCATCATAATGGCATACTGTACATGCCAGTTTTTTTGTTTAGTAAATATCATCCTTTTCTAACACAGCTTCTGTCACTATAATACTATATATGAATTACAAAGAACTTTCTCTTAAAATGCCTACAGATTATTCAGATAATGAACTTCGTGCAATTATCTCAAAAAAAACCAATATAAATGAATTTTCTTTTGAGATACTTAAAAAGAGCCTTGATGCCAGAAAAAAGGGTAATATTTATTGGTTACTCAGCGTACGGATCTTTTCTGAGAGCTTAAAGGGAGATGCGTTTATTCCACAAAAGGGATTTTCTGTTTCCTATAAAAAACGTAAAAAACATGTAGTAATAGTTGGAAGCGGTCCCGCCGGTATGTTTTCCGGTCTTCTTTTACAGAAAGCCGGGTTTTCTGTTACTATTATTGAGCGTGGTGCGGATGTTGATTATAGGGAGAAGCGGATTGCTGAATTTGAACAAACAGGGGCCTTTGATGCCAATGCTAACTATGCTTTTGGTGAGGGTGGTGCAGGGACTTTTTCTGATGGTAAATTAACTTCCAGATCTAAACGTATTTCGAAAGAACGGGCATTTATTATGGATGCCTATATTAGAGCGGGAGCTCCGAAAGAGATAAAATACCTGGCCTATCCCCATCTTGGGAGTGATAATCTACGTATAATAGTTAAAAACCTTCGTTATGAGTTTGTAGAAGATGGAGGCAGAATAGAGTTTGAGAATTTAGTAGATGATCTGACTGTAAAGAATGGCATTATAAAATCTGTAAAAACTGCTGATAATGAGTATCAGGCTGATTTCCTGATTGTAGCATCCGGTCATTCTTCCTATGATACCTATCGAATGCTTATGCGGCATGGTGTCGGTTTTCGTGTTAAAAATTATGCTCTTGGAACACGTGTTGAACATCGTCAGGAACTTATCAATGAAGCCCAGTGGGGGGTATCCTCTTTAAATGGAGTGAAGGCAGCTGAGTATAGACTTACTTCAAACAGTGAAGGCTTTTTGCCTGTTTATACATTCTGTATGTGTCCGGGAGGTACTATTGTTCCTGCTGCATCCTATAAAGATATAAATATTGTCAACGGGATGAGTAATTACGCAAGAAATGGTGGATTTGCTAATTCTGCCCTTGTAGCAGGTGTTAATCTTTCGAAATTACTTGGACGGGATGTTTCCCCAGAGGAGGCGCTTGTCTGGACACATAATCTTGAGCAAAGTTTTTATTTTGAGAGATATAGAGCACCTGCCTGCAGTATAAAAGAATTTCTGCATAAATCATCATCCCCTTCTGTTTCAGGATCAAGTTATCCTCTGGGGCTTACTCCTGCTCCTCTCTGGGAAATGTTTCCGGTCAGTATCAGTGAGTCCCTTAGAGAGGGGCTTAAAGTATTTACACGTAAACTAAAGGGTTTTGATGAGGGTCTGATCATAGGACTGGAGAGCAAAACGTCTGCCCCTGTTCAGGTATTAAGAGATTCTGCCGCATTGTGTACCGGTTTTTACAATTTATATGTTTCCGGTGAAGGAAGCGGTTATGCCGGTGGAATAATTTCCAGCGGTACTGATGGGATTAAGGCTGCTATGGCGATCATGGAGCAAGGGCAGTGAAGTTGAAATTCTTATTGGTATGTGATATTAATATCCAGAAATTACTAGATTGAGGATGAATATTTGAAGAAAGTTCTGTTTGTTACAATAATTTTTATGCTTGCATTGATTGCTTATTTCCTGATTCCATCTGACAATGGTAATGTTGTAAAACCTTATCAGGATGCGGATAGCCAACTGCTGATTCCACAGAGAAATGTAGTAATAGTTACTCTTGATCTGGATAACAGCGGAGTTTCCTTCTTTAATGAGAATACAATAGCTCTTCTTGAGAAACTTAATCATGATTTTATAAATATTCATGGTGTTACCCAGGTTGATTCAATTCTAAATGCCAATACCGTCAGGAGTGATGAGGATGAAATATATATAAGCTCTATTATTCCCGAAGTATCTGAAAGGACAACTCTTTTTTTTAATGAACTGCCTAAGGTTATTGATGAACATCCTGAATTAAAACCTTATATAAACAGTTCAATGGATTCTTTATTATTTTATATTTACTTTGGTTATAAGGTCTCTCCGGCAGATATGGATAGTTCCTTACTGAATTTGCAGAATAGATATTCCGGACTTTCTCTTGAATATACAGGAAAATCACCTATCGTTGCTAAGACAGAAGTACTTCTTACAGACGATATTTTAGTTTTTTTACCCCTATTATTGATACTTATAATGGTAGTTTTTCTTAGTTTTAGAAACATAAAAGCAATTATAACTGCATGGGGGCTAATCCTTCTTGCTGTTTTTGCTTCCTACAGTTTTATTCGCTTTATGGGAGTGGGTAATTCTCCTATGATTCTGTTAATTCCGGTTTTTAGTCTTGGACTGTTAAGTGATTATATTATTCACTATTTTTATCACCTCTTTTATGCTCCCGGAAATCACGAACCATTGTATGTTAGAAAAAGGTTGATTTTTCCACTATCACTGACTGCAATTTCCACTCTTACTGGTTTTCTTTCATTACTGTTTATCAAGGGATCAGGGCACCTTCTTCTTGGCAGTGTTATCGCAGTTAGTGTTTTTATAACATATCTTGGAGTTTTCCTTTGGCTTCCGTATTTGGAGTTTAAGATTCCTTCTCTGGATATCCTCCGCCGGTTACAGAAGACGCAGGTACATTTTTTCTCCTTAATTGTTAAGAGGCGTAGAATTATTTATATGGTTTTACTGGCTGTAATAGGCTGGGGGCTTTTTCTTTTACCTAATCTTAAAGTGGAGCCTTATCCTATAGAGCAGCTGCCTGCAGAAAGCACAATAAAAAAGGCGGATAGAATAATAAATGAGGATTTTTACGGAACTCTTCCGTATTTTATTGAGATTGATACAGGTAAAGAAGGTGTTATTTTAACCAGGGAAGCTCTGCTTGTTCTTGACGAAATACATACTCTCATGGATAGTAGTGATGTTGTAGGTTATTCCTATTCTCTTTTAACTGTACTCAAACAATTAAGCTATTATTTTGAAGGTGATGGTGAAATGCTGCTAAAAAATGATATGACGGGTTCGTTCGTTATTGAACAGTACCTCCTTTATTATTCTTCAAGTGTTGATCCATTGGAGTATGAATCCTTAGTTAATGCTTCCTATCGTGTTTTTTCTGTAAAAGGACTTCTCTATTATCATAATGTAGACTCATTGAAAGAATTTTATGGTTTAATCGATCAGATTAACACTATTTTACCGGAAGGGTGGAATCTAAAAGTTCATGGTATGGTCAGTGAACTCAAAGCTGAAGAGATATCCCTTAAGAAAAACTGGATTTTTTCATTTGTTTTTGGCAGTTTTATGATCTTTATAATGGTCCTTGTCTTCTATAAAAAATTATCCCTGGCTTTGTTAAGTTTAATTCCCGGTTTTGTCAGCATGATATTTTCTTTTGGATTGATCAGTCTTGGAGGGTTCAGTATTGATGCCTTCAGTATCATATTTGTAGCTATAATAATTGGACTGGTTATTGATTACAGCATTCATACTCTGGGGGCGATAGATTCACTTAACAGTCTGACATCTGTAGAGGACGGATTTGCTTTTATTATTAATTATAGCGGGAAGCCTATTTTTCTTAGTTTCCTTACATCAATATTTTCATTTTCAGTACTTTTTCTTTCTTCGTTCAGAGGAGCAAGAACTTTGGGAGTGTTACTGGTTTCATCATTATTGGTTTCTTTTTTCCTTAGTCTCTATCTTTTACCTATTATTATACTACCCTATAAAGTCAAAAGGGAAAAATCATTCAAAAAGGATTAATTATGAAAAGATTATTTATACTTATCTTTATTTTATCTTCGTTAAGTCTTTCGGCACAGAATATAACATTGGATGAAATTCTTGATGGGTACGAAGTGACTGCATTTATTCCAAATCTAACTTCAACACTTACAGTGAAGCTAATTTCTGCCAATGGTGAAGTTCGTGAGATAAAGGCAGAAGCATATCAAAAGAATGTAAATACAAACCAGGTCAGCAGGTTATTCCTTTTTGCTTATCCTCCTTCGGTCAGGAATACAGGTCTGCTTATCCATTCTTTTTTAAATGGTGATGAGAATGTAATGTGGATTTATCTCCCTGCTGTTAAGCGGGTTAAACGTATAGCTCTTGCAACATCCGGGGGTGGTTATTTTATGGGGAGTGATTTTTCCTACAGTGATTTTGTCTCCAAGGCAAGAGCAGATTATACACAGGAATTTATTGGGGAACAAGTATTAAATGGAACACCCTGCTATGTGGTAAAAGAATACGGCAGTACACAGAAGCAGAGACAGGATTTTAAAGTAAGCTATATGATAAATTATTATCGAAAAGATGATTTTATTATGTATGGAAGAGATTATTACGACCTTGCCGGTGAACTTGTTAAAGAATACCGTGTTAAAGAAGCTATTGTTCTTGGACAGTATATCTATCCTACAGTAGTAGAAATGGAGAATATTCAGACTGGTCATAAATCCATAATTGAGATGACGGATGTCAGCACAGATATTATTCCTGACCGTTACTTCACTTCCAGATATCTTAAGAACAGGTAGGTTTCTATGAATGAAATAGCAAAAAAGATTAGTTTAATAATTTTAGTTCTAATAATATCAGCCCCTTTGTTTGCCCTTGATTTTCAGGGCATAATCTTTGCCGATTATTATGGAGAAATTGAACCATCGACAAATTACGAAAATTTAAGGGGCCGTTTATATTTTCAACCGGGCCTGTCCGGTAGTCTTTTTAATTATTCTATGGATTTTGTACTTTCAGCCAATCTGTTTTACGATCCCATTGGGGACCCTGATTTAATTGTACCGGAAAATATTTTAAGGGAAGCCTATATTTCTGTTCCTTTTGATAATTTTGATCTTTCTTTAGGTCAGAAAATTGTATCTCCCGGGATGGTGGATGTTTTTAGTCCATTAAATATTGTTAATGGAGAGTATGCTTATAAACTTAGTCTGGATGATCCCTATAATGGGAAAAGAGCTGATTTACTGGCCCAAATCCAGTATTATCCCAATTTTGACAATTCTATAGAGCTTGTTTATGTTCCATTTCCCAGACCGGATTATGAACCAACCAATCCAATTAACATGAATTATCCAGGTATTATTGATATAGATATCTTGTTTAATTCCGATCCATATATGCTGGATAATGCACATTCTTTCTTTTTAACATACAATCATATTTCACCCGGGTTTGATTTACAGCTAAACTATGCATATTATACAGAACAAACACCAAGTTTTAATACTGAAAACTTAACCTCAGGGGCCTTACTCACCGGTGATGTAGAATCAATTTACACAAGAAATCAAACTTTGGGCGGAGCTTATGGTACCAGTTTTGGAGGAATAGCGCTGGTGGAAGAAGTTGCTTTTAACATGACTAAGGACCTTCCCGGCGATAAAATAGGCATTAGGAACTCTGATATAACTATCAATTCTCAAATTACAAAGGACTTCCAGGTGGAACTTTCATGCAGATGAATATTATATATCAGTATATAATTAATTTTGATAACAGCGGTACTGTTTTCTCTTCTGATGCGGATGAAAAATTAATTGATGAATTTAACACTTATTTCAACCAACCGGTTCAGAATATTGCATTTATTATTGTTCACTTAC
>DAOWMA010000243.1 GCA_030643345.1 Spirochaetaceae bacterium | reverse complement strand
TGGAAGTCATGGCAGCTATGGCAGAATCAGGAAATCCCAATTCTGTTTCTGATGCGGGAGTGGGAGCACTGGCAGCAAGGGCCTGTGTAAGGGGTGCTTTCTTAAATGTAAAAATCAATACAGCAGATCTTGAAGACAGGGGATTTGTTAAGGAGATATTAGAAAAAAGCAGGGAGATTGATGAGATGGCGAAACAGAAAGAGGTGGAGATACTGGAAATTGTAGAAGGTAAATTGTAAAAGGCACAGGGCTCAGGGCACAGGGCTCAGGGCACAGGGCTCAGGGCTCAGAGCGCAGGGCAAGAAAGAAAGAAAGAGAGAATGAGGTGAGAAGATTGAAGACAAGGGAAACCTTTCAGGGTCCGGAGGACCTGGAAGCCTTGGATTGGAAAGAATGAGTGAAGAAGAAATGAGAGATGAGTAGGCAGTAAATACTTTTCTCGATCTTTAATAATCGAGACTCAAAACTCAAAACTCAAAACTTCTTTAAACGCAACCAATTAACTCTAATATTCATCTAGTACAATGTATTCAGATTCTGCTGAAGCCGGTTATTTAGAATACATCTATTTAACTAAAGGCCCCAGAAGAAGTAATTGAGCGTAACACGCAGACATTCAGAAAGATAAGATTATTTGTTTCCGGACTTCATTTTTGCAGAAAATCGCACTAAAGACTGAATGAATAAAATGATAATATTTTTTATAATTTTGTTTACTGTCACTATAATTATTTAACCCTTTATACCCTTAACATTAAAAACAAACTTAAAATTAATCTATGACGAAAACCCTGCTATCACTTATTCTATTTGTTAAACGTGCATTTCGCACATGTTTTTAATCAGGATCGTTTGATTCGTATTCACGAAGTTTAAAGAATCTTCAAAGAGCTTCCTTTTCTTTTGTGAATTATATATTATATAAATGAAATCTAATGCACTCATTGCTGCCCATTGGGCAGGTATATTAAGAAAATTGATTACTATTATTTTAACCTTTTAATTTTTATAAACCTAAATTTTTTATCTATGAAAAAAGTTTCAGTTTTATTAACATTTCTGGTGTTTCTCGGCTTACAGCTAGTGCAGGCACAAACACAGCAGATCACAGGTACTATTACAAGTGCCGATGATGGTCTGGGTGTTCCTGGTGCCAGTATAGTTGTCAGAGGAACCACCATTGGTACAGTTACCGATATTGATGGTAATTATACCCTTGCTGCTCCTGCAGATGCAATATGGCTTGTTTACAGCTTTGTTGGATTGAAAACGCAGGAAGTTAGTATTGATGGCCGTGGTACTATTGATATAGTGCTTGAGGCCGACCTTTTTAGACTCGATGAAGTAATTGTGTCCGGTGTGGCATCCGGGACTCCAAAGAAAAAACTCTCGGTATCTGTTACCAGAATTGATGAGGAGTCTCTGAAAGAAGCACCTGCTACTTCAGCAGCCAGCGCCCTTCAGGGTAAAGTTGCCGGTGTCACTATTGTTCAGGCTTCCGGTCAACCCGGTAGTGCTGCAAACATCAGGCTTAGAGGAGCTACCAGTTTGCGTGGAAACTCTTATCCCCTGATAATTGTTGACGGAGTACAAATGGAAGGTACCCTTGCCGACATTAACGTGGATGATATCGAATCTATGGAAGTTGTAAAAGGAGCTGCCGCTGCTGCTCTTTATGGCTCCAAGGCCGGAAACGGTGTGATTGTTGTCAGTACTAAGAGAGGTAGAGGACTGGCCAAGGGAGAAACTGTAGTTACCATGCGTGGTGAGTACGGAACCCAGGACTTATGGAAGAAGATGGACCTTGCAACTCATCATGCTTATAATCTGCAGGATGACTGGGCATCTGAAACCCGCTATACAAAGTATGCAGGGTCTACTTTTTATGGAGACTTTCCGGGTCAGACAAATCCTGACAGTATAGGTATTCACCTTACAGGATCTAAAACACTTGCTGATGACCAGTATATGGATAATCCTTACGGAGTTTATTACGATCAGCTGGACGAAATGATGACAGGTGGAAACTTTTTCACTTTTTACATAAATGTTCAGGCCAATATGGATAAAACCAATTTTTCTATTTCTTATGAGACTTCAGATCAGCAGGGTATTGTGATAGAGCATGATGGCTTTAAGCGCCAGAACTTCCGCTTTAATGTAGACCACTGGTTCTCAGATAAGTTTTCAGTTTCTTTGAGCAATCTTTACATTACCTCTTACAGGGATAATCAAGGTCCTAGTTTTTATGACCTTTACCACCAGGCTCCGGATGCGAACCTCTTCCTTCCCAACCCTGATGGAACGGATTATAATATTAAGGCCGACCAGTTTGGGATTCAGTCCAATCCGCTTTATGTACTTAAATATAATGAGCAAGATGATAATCGTACCAGCTTCCAGGGTTCATACAGTTTCAAGTATCATGTTACTGACTGGCTGATGCTGGATGGAGCTTATGCTTTTGAGAAGCAGGACAGGTTTGTTGAGAGATATACCCCGGTTGGTTATTACGACTATGCATCTTTCCCTCTGGCTACAGAAGGAAGTATGTATAAGTATTACCAGCAACAATTTGCCCAGACACTTCAATTTACTGCAAACTTTAACAAGCAGTTTGGAGATATTACAACAAAGGGGAAATTGAGCTACCTGTATGAAAATAATAAATGGAGTAATTTTGATACAGGATCAAACGATTTCCTGATTCGGGATCTGCCGACACTTGATGCAATGAACCAGGACAAAGCTTATAACGGATCAAGCCAGGGACAGATCATTGCCGAAAATATATTCGGTATTGTGGATGTTGATTATAAAGCCAAGTATATTGGTTCTTTCCTCTATCGTTATGACGGAGCCTCACAGTTTGGAGAAAATGAGAGATGGAATCCTTACTTCAGGGTATCCGGTGCATGGAGAATTACCGAGGACTTCGATATTCCAGGAATCAGCGAGATGAAGATACGTGCTGCCTATGGTACCGCAGGTATTCGCCCACCATGGTATGCTCAGTATGAGACTTATAACATTTCAGGTGGATCTGTTTCAAAGAACACACTGGGAAACAAAGATCTTAAGCCTGCAACTGTAAAAGAAACAGAAATAGGATTGAACGTTGAGTTTCTTGAGAAGTTTGATTTTGAATTTGTATATTCAAAATCAGATGCTGAAGATCAGCTTTATCCCGTTCCTCTACCGGCCAGTACAGGTTACGTATCCCAATGGCAGAATATGGGAACCCTGAGTTCAAATGTTTTTGAAGCCTCCCTGGGTGCATATCTGTACACTGGCCAGGACTTTACCTGGAAAATGAATCTTACTTATGATCGTGTACGTCAAGAGGTGAGCAAATTGAATGTAGCTCCCTTTACTACAGGTGGACGTGGTAACTCAGGAGATCCGGGAGCTTTCTATATAGCTGAAGGATCTGTATTTGGCGAATTATTTGGACAATTGTTTATAACAAGCCTTGACCAGATGCAGAAACAACTGGAGCGTACCGGTTCTACAGAGACTATTGATAACTATACTGTTAACTCTGATGGTTATGTGATAGAGGTAGGAACGGAAGGTACTATTTATGAAGCTCCAATGACTGAACTGGATGAAAGTGGTAATGCTATACAGCAAAAAATTGGTGATGCCAATGCTGATTTCAGACTTGGTATTTCAAACACCTTCACTTATAAGGGCTTTACCTTTTATGCTCTTCTTGACTGGAAGCAGGGTGGTGATATTTACAGTATGACCAACCAGTGGAATTACAGGGATAACCTTTCTGCAGATATGGATGTATATGGAAAGGAAGAAGCTGCTAAGAAGACTGTAAATTACTACCAGACATTATATCATGTGAATGATATTAATTCACATTTTGTATATGACGGAACCTATCTGAAGATAAGGGAGCTGTCCTTGTATTATTCAATGAACAAGGAGTTCTTTAACTTCTTTAAGTACTTACGTGTTGGGCTTGTTGGAAGGAATGTATTTACTTTCACCAATTATCCCGGCTTTGATCCTGAAATCGGTTCTAACGAAGGTAATGGAAACAGTACGGTTATGTCATGGGACGATTTCCAATATCCTAATTTCAGAACATTTTCTGCTTCACTAGAGCTGAAGTTTTAATAATTAAACCAAATAATTTTTAAAATATGAAAACAAGTTATATTAAATATCTTTTGATTTTCGCCCTGGTCTTCACCACTTTTAGTTGTGCCGACCTGGTAGTTGAAAATCTGAATGAGCCGGATACCGAAAGGGTGCTGGCTACACCCGGCGACCTTATTGGCCTTGCCGGCGGTGC
>DAOWMA010000089.1 GCA_030643345.1 Spirochaetaceae bacterium | reverse complement strand
AGGTCATGGAAGAAATGATATGAATACCATGATCAATATGGCTGCGGCCTCTGTGGGTGGTGTAGATAATTTAAAAAGCAAGCCTCCCTTAATTTTATACACCGAACCTCTGGCACCTCTTCTTCATACTGAAATGGGTGTTGATAAGGGTCTGGTTTGCTGTGATTATGATGTCCCCTTTATCTATATCAGCAGTCCAATGCTGGGAGCATCGGGTCCTGTTACTCTTGAGGGTACACTTGTCCAGACTGTAGCCGAATCTCTGGCCGGTCTGGTTATATTTCAAAAAAAGAAAGAAGGTTCAAAGTTTATTTTCGGAGGCGATGCCACAGTAATGGATATGCGTACCAATATTTTCCGGTACGGGGCTCCGGAGTTAAACGTTCTTAACCAGGCTTTGGCCGATATGGCACATAATTATAAACTTCCTTTTTTCTGTATTGCCGGATCATCGGATTCAAAAGTGCTTGATGCACAGGCCGGGTTTGAATCTGCAATGTCCATCTATATGGCAACAAAGAACGGCTGCAATATTATACATGACTGCGGCTATCTTGAGTATGGTTCCACATCTTCTTTTGAATCAATACTGTTTGCAGATGAAATTATCAGTTCCGTTGAGTATATGCTTCGTCCTCTGGATTTCAACGACAGGACAGTTGCTCTGGATGTTGTTGAAAGGGTAATGGATGGAAGCAACTTCCTTATGGAAGAGCATACCGTGGAAAATTTCAGAAAAACCTTGTGGTTCCCACGCTTCCTGAGCGTAAACCGGTATTCAACCTGGGAAGAGGAGGGGAAGAAGGACCTTGCCACGAAACTGAATGAAGATGCAAAAGAGATATTTAATAATCATCAGCCGGTTGCCTTGCCGGAACAGGCAATAAAAGAAATTGACAGGGTAGTTGCCAGTCATAAACCTGATGTTGAATAGGGAAGGTATGTAAATAAAAGAGAAGATTAAGGAGGTATCTCTAAGAGGAAACCTCCTATAATCAAATATACAAGGAGAGGGGTTATGAAAAAACCAGGGAAAAGAGTCGCAATTATTCTTTTTATTGGAGTAATATTACTGGCTGTCGGGCCTGTACTGTTTGCAGGAGGACAGGATGAATCTTCATCGGCAGAAACGGTTGTCTTTGATGGTGAGATTAGAAGAGGTGGAACAATTTCTGTAGCAGTAGCAAGTCCTGTTATGCAGCTTGATCCACATAAGGTAAAGAGTGAGGTTGCCTATAATGCAACTTTCCACATATTCAATGCACTTACACGAATTACCAGCGATTTTGGTGCTGAACCGGAGCTCGCCGATAGTTGGAATCATTCAGCTGATGCAAAAACATGGACTTTTTACATTAATCAGAATGCGTATTTTACTAATGGCCGTCAGGTGAAGGCAGAAGATGTAAAGTTCAGTCTGGAACGCGTGCTTGACAAAGATGTAAGTCCCAGAGGTTACAACTCTATTGGACCGATATCCAGCATAGAGGTAAAAGATGATTTTACTGTAGTGATCAATCTTACAAAAACATATCTTGACCTTCCTGTAGATCTTGGTGGTGTTTATCCCAGAATAGTGGCAAAGGAAAATGTTGATCAGATAGATACCAATCCTATAGGTTCCGGACCATTTAAAATAAAAAGCTGGGACCCTACGGGTGTTACTGTACTTGAAAGAAATAACAACTATTTTATTAAGGGAGAGGATGGGGAATCACTCCCATACATTGATGAGTACCGAATTGTTCCCATCAAAGAGAACATGTCACAACTGGCAGCTCTTAAGAGCGGTAATATAGATCTGGTCTACAGGGTAAGTTATGATCTGCTCAGCCAGGCTTTACTGGATAAGAAAATTGTAATTCAGGGTACCCCTACATTAGGGTACCAGCCTATCGTTTTAAATCTCGATCCTGAAATTTATGATGGTCAGGATGCAGAAGAACGAAGGATATTCCGTAATGAAAAAATCCGCCAGGCTTTCTCCTATATTGTAGACCGAAAAGCTGCACTTCAAATTGCTCTGAGTGGTTATGGAATTGTTGGTAACGACCATACTATTCCACCTTTTCATATGTATGGAAATCCTGATGAAAAACAAAAAACCCAGGATATAGAACTGGCTAAAAAACTTCTTGCTGAGGCAGGTGTTGCCCCTGGTACACATTTCAAGATGTATACCAGTCCGGGCCGGCCGGGGATGATGGAGCTTGCAGTGGCTTTTAAGCAGATGGCAAAAGGTGCCGGAATTGAGATTGATATTGAGGTAGTGGATATCAGCCGTTACTGGGCCGATATTGAGTTTAAGGAACCTTTGATGACCAGTAATTGGGGTGGAAGACAGACTGTCAGTGCCTGTATAATGCCTTACTATCACTCAGAGGGTGGAAAGAATGAATCACATTACGGTGATCCTGCACTGGACAAGGTCCTTGAGGCGGCAGAAGGGGAAGCTGATTTTGATAAGAGAAAAGCACTTTACTGGGAAGCCATGGAAATGGTCAGTGAAGCCTCTGTTACGATTATCCCCTACTTCAAGAACCACTACATGGCCTTAAGCCAGGGCATAAGAGGAGTTGATGTTCATCCATTGACCTACCTGTTCGTGGATAAAGGCTGGTTGATTAAGTAGTATATTTAAATAACAGAAGAGTGCCGCACAATGATAAGTGTGCGGCACTCCTTTTTACGATTGGAGGTCTATATGAGCGGGTTGGGATTATTCATCATTAAAAGAATGGGTACAACTGTAATACTCCTGGTAATTATTTCCATGTTTATCTTTGGGATTATCCAGCTTATGCCGGGTGATGCTGTGGATATGATGCTGGGAGGAATTACCCTGGATTCTCTGGGAGAGGATACAGTTGAATCTTTACGGACGGAACTTGGACTTAATCTTCCAGTCTATCAGCAGTACTACAACTGGATAAAAGGTGTAGTTCAGGGAGACATGGGAACATCTCTTATTATGAAGGCTCCTGTAGGTCCTATTATTCTTTCAAGGTTAAAATCTTCTTTATTGCTGGCTGTTCCTGCCAGTTTGATTATGGTTTTTTTCGGTTTGACCCTGGGGGTCTGGTCTGCGGTAAAGGAAAACTCATTAATTGATCACATTATCTCCTTTGCCACTCTTTCTATGATCTCTGTTCCTGCATTTCTGGTTGGTTCAATTTTTATCTATTTTTTCTCTGTAAAACTGAATTGGATCCCTGCAGCTTTTAATGCCCTGCCCTATGAAGACTTTCCCTTCTGGAAAAAAATTGGTTTTTTCTTTACTGTCCTTATTTTTCCCAGTCTGACTCTCTCGTTCGAGAGTGTGGCTTATGTAGTCAGGCAGACCAGGGCATCAATGATCGAAGAGCTAAAGACAAATTATGTAAGAACAGCTGTACTTAAAGGAGTTCGCCCTAAAAGAGTAATTATTTTTCATGCCCTTAGAAATGCTCTATTACCGGCTATTACTGTAATAGCTTTTAATATCGGTTATATACTTGCAGGTGTAGTAATTGTGGAAGCTGTGTTTTCGTATCCCGGAATTGGAAATTTAATGATTATGGCTATCAATAATCGTGATATTCCCCTTATTCTTGGTACGATGCTCGTAATAGCCGGAGCTTATGTTATGGCAAACTTTATAGCAGATATTCTCTACAGTGTTGTTAATCCAAGGATAAGGTACTGATTATGGAAATATTAAAAAAATTCACCAGACGTCATGTTTCAGCAAGTATGATAATAGGCTCGATTATTCTGCTTCTTTTTATCCTTATTGGAATATTCGGTATGCAGATTGCTCCACACGATCCACAGGAGATGTATTTTGAACATCTCAAAGAGAAACCCTCATTGACATTTCTTCTTGGCACAGACCGTTTTGGAAGAGATGTATTAAGTCGTGTAATTGTGGGAACAAGAACTACTTTGGCTATAGCCTTTTTCAGTACTTCCCTGGCTATTATCATCGGAATTATTGTTGGAGCTGTCAGTGCCTATTTCGGTGGATGGGTTGATAATTTGATGATGAGGGGAAATGATATTTTTATGTCTTTTCCATCTCTTATATTTGCAATGCTGGTTGTGGGTGTCTTAGGTCCCAGTGTTGTTAACGGGGCAATTGCTATTGGAATAATCTATGCCCCCCGGGTAGCCCGGGTCATTCGAAGTTCCGCTCTGGGTATTGTTCCTCTTGAATATATAGATGCAGCCAGAGTTCGGGGGGAGAGTTCCTTTTACATCATTTTCAGAGAGATACTTCCCAATCTATGGCCCACGATTATTGTAGAGGGGTCTATCCGTCTGGGTTATGCAATTCTCCTTAGCGCCAGTTTAAGTTATGTCGGTCTGGGTCAGCCCCCTCCAACTCCCGACTGGGGGCTTATGGCTTCAAGTGAAAGAGGTTATATGTTTATGACACCATGGCCGGTGTTTGCTCCCTGTATTGCCATAGTAATATCGGTTATTGGAGTAAATCTTCTGGGAGAAGGCCTCAAAGAGTTCCTTTTGGCTAAAGGATCCAGAAGAAAAGAGGTGGTCCCATTATGACAGATAGCATTATGAAAGACAGCAGTGAACCTGTTCTTGTCATTCAGGATCTGGATATAGTCTATTCTGCTTTGGGTAAGGAGATCCCGGCAGTTCGGGGCGTAAGTTTTGAGATAGGAGCAGGTGAAGCATTTGCTCTGGTTGGAGAATCCGGGAGTGGTAAAAGTACCATTGCTTATGCAATTATGCGCTATTTAGCCAGTAATGGTAAAATAGCAAAGGGTAGAATTGCATTCAGGGGTAGTAATATCTTCCGACTGACTGCCACTGAACTTTTAAGCCTTCGCGGTGCAAAGATGTCCCTGGTTCCCCAGGAACCGCTTACCAGCCTGAATCCCAGTCATCGGGTGGGCAATCAGATTGCAGAGGTTTTTCATATCCATCTTGATCTGTCAGTGGAGGAATCCTATAAGCGTGCAATTAAGATGCTTAGACAGGTAAATATGCCGGACCCGGAAGGAATGGCAAGAAAATATCCCCATGAAATAAGCGGCGGTCAGCAGCAGCGGGTACTAATTGCGATGGCTTTCAGTACTCATCCTGATCTTCTAATCATGGATGAGCCTACTACCGGATTGGATGTAACTACCGAAGCCCGGATCCTTGATTTGATTGTGGAAATGAAGGAGATATACAACACAGCTATTCTCTACATTACCCACGATCTGGGTGTCGTAAAAAGGGTTTGTGAGCGTGTGGCAATTATTTATGCAGGTGAAGTAGTTGAGCTTGGGGATGTAAACACCGTATTCAGCTATCCTGCACACAACTATACAAAAGGGCTGCTCGATTGTATTCCGAAGATCAGTTCTTCGGCTGTGCAGGAAAGACTTCAGGCCATCGAAGGTTTCCTTCCTGATCTGAATGATCTGCCTCCGGGATGTATTTTCAGCACTCGCTGCGATCTGATGGAGGAGGGCTGCAGAGAGGGGAATTTCCCTTTGATTGATATAGGTTCCGGTCATTTAACAAAGTGTGTCCTCCATAAGAAAGTTATGAAACTAATTGGTACGGTTTCACAGGAGAAGGATATAAGTGAAGTTTCATCAGAACAGGCTTTTAATAAGGAGAGTTCTGATTTCCTCCTGGAAGTAGACAAGCTTAAAAAGGTTTTTCGTGTAGGTCGAAAAAATCTTCTTGCTGTTGACCAGGTAAGTCTTGAGTGCCGGAAGGGTGAGATCCTTGGTATTGTTGGAGAGAGTGGTTGTGGTAAAACCACCCTTGCCCGTTCTATTGTCGGGTTAATACCATCAGATGGGGGGAATATACATTTTAATGAAAAAGAGATTCCTATAAAGGGAAAGAGAAGGAGTAAAGAACTGAGTCAAAAGATACAGATGATTTTCCAAAATCCAGATTCAACTCTTAATCCTCAAAAAACTGTTGAACAGATATTAGGCAGACCTCTGGCTCTTTTAAAGAAGAGTTCTAAAAAAGAGAGACAGGAAGAAATTTTAAAGCTTCTTAAATCAGTTAAATTAGGAGAAAGATATATTCATAGATATCCTCATGAACTTTCAGGGGGCGAAAAACAGCGGGTTGGTATAGCAAGGGCTTTTGCCTCGAATCCGGAATTGATTATCTGTGATGAGCCTATATCAAGTCTGGATGTATCGGTCCAGGCAGGAATTATTAATCTGCTTATTGATCTGCAGAAAGAGCATAAAATCAGTTATCTCTTTATTGGCCATGATCTGAATGTAATTCGTCATATAAGTAATAGGGTAGTGGTAATGTACATGGGAAAGATAAGTGAAGTTGGTACTTCCAGTGAGCTGTTTCAGCCGCCATACCATCCCTATACGGAGGCGTTGCTTTCTGCTATTCCTGTACTGGAATCCGATGTGTCCGTTAGAAAAGTCCGTCTTGAAGGAGCTGTTCCCAGTCCTATAGATCCTGGACCAGGTTGCCGATTCCATACCCGCTGTCCCAGGAAAGTGGGTGAGATCTGCGTTACCACACCACCTCCTGAAATTGAAGTGTCCCCGGGGCATTTTATATATTGCCATATTCCGCTTAAGGAGCTTATTTCAGTAAAACCCATATTGTCTATTAAGGAGTCTAAGTGAAATACATACTTGTTGTAGGCGATGGTATGGCTGATGAACCTGTTGCCGAAATAGGGAACATTACGCCATTGGAAGCCTCTTTGACCGAAAACATGGACCGTTTGGTTAAAGACGGCCTCATTGGAATGGTTAAAACAGTTCCTGAAGGATTTAAACCCGGCAGTGATGTGGCAAATTTAAGCCTGCTTGGGTATGATCCTTCCCTCTACTACCCCGGTGGCAGGGGCCCAATAGAGGCTGCGAGTATAGGTGTGGAACTTGCCGGTGATGACTGTGCATTCAGGTGTAATCTTGTAACTGTCCGGAATGGCAGAATGGAGGATTTTACCTCGGGTTATATAGATACAGAGGATGCAGATGAAATTATTTCTCTTTTAAATAAAGAACTTTCAGCATCTGATATTCATTTCTACACGGGTGTCTATTATCGCCATTTAGCTGTTGTTAAGGGGTCGTATGAAAATGTTAAATGTACTGCTCCCCATGATATTACAGGTAAGCCCGTGGATGATTATTTCCCGGCTGGTCCCAATGCTGCTGCTATCAGCAGCCTAATGGAGAGGTCAAAAGAAATTCTGCTTAATTGTGAAGTTAATAAAAGAAGGATATCCCAGGGTAAAAAACCTGCAACCCAGATATGGTTATGGGGGCAGGGATACGGAACTTCTCTTCCGGCTATTTCTGATAAATACGGAGTAAAAGGTTCCGTTATTTCAGCTGTAGATCTTATCAAGGGTATCGGTAAACTAGCAGAGCTTGAGGTAATAAATGTAGAGGGCGCTACCGGCTGGATTGACACCAACTATGAGGGTAAGGCTGATGCGGCAATAAAATGTCTTAGAGAAAAGGATTTTGTTTTTGTCCACATTGTTTCAACCGATGAAACCTCTCATACGGGGGATGTAAGCTTAAAAATTAAAGCTATAGAAGATCTGGATAAAAGGTTT
>DAOWMA010000272.1 GCA_030643345.1 Spirochaetaceae bacterium | reverse complement strand
GCGGATTCTTGATATCTCGGATTCAAGTGCTCCCGCAGAAGTTGGAGTTTTTGATCCAGAAAGCTATACGGTCTGGGGAGTAGCTGTGAGTGGCTCATTTGCCTATGTCATAGATGCCAATTCTGATCTGCGCATTATCGATATATCAAATCCCCAATCCCCCCTGCAAGTCGGGTCCTTTGAAACTCCGGGCAGCTCCCTTCAGGTTACTGTAAATGGTCCACACCTCTATGTTGCAGATAATACAAATGGGCTGAGCATCATTGACATATCCGATCCAACGAACCCTGTTTTAAGCAGTTTTTTGGATACAAGCTGTGCCTATAATGTATCTTTAAAAGAACCATACGCCTATGTTGCCGATGGTAGAAACGGGGATGGTTTGAGGATCATCGATGTATCAAATCCGCAATCGCCCTGGGAGGTAGGATCATGGATTGATAAAGATAATTCCCAAAATAGTACTGTCGATGTAGCTCTGAGAGGGACCTATGCTTTTGCAGCAGTATACTCATCTTCGAGTTTTGAGCGTGGTTTGTACGTTATAGATGTATCAGATCCGTATACGCCCTTAACCGTAAGCAACAAAATTACACCGAGTAACACCAGAGAAATTGCTATAAGCGGTTTATATGCCTATGCGGCAGTTGAGGATCACGGACTATATATTTACAACATCACCACCCCGGCCTCACTATCCGAATATCATCACATAGAGTACATAGATCCTATAAAAACCTATGATGTTGCTGTAAGTGGTTCATATGCCTATGTTGCATGTAGTACAGGGCTTAAGATTATTGATCTCTTGCCTGGGAACTGAGTACAGTGAGCAGTTGACAGTAATCAGTTGCCAGAGAATACCGGCATCAGGAAACAGTTACCGACCATCAGGGGCAGAGATAAGGTAAACAGATTCTGCTCCTGAATAGCATATGTCTGGACCTTGATTTTCAGGATTTACCTGATTACCTTGATAGAAGATTGTGGAGATAAGTACAACAACTTACCCACTCCTATAATCAAGGTAATCCCAAAATCCTTTAATCCCAGTTCAAACACTTTTTACGGTTTGCCCTTAAACTTTGCAATTAGCAACCTACAGTAAACAGTCAATTGTTTGCCTCGATTATTTTACATACACAACATATATGTTATCTAGTTTTGGAAACCAACTCCCCCTCCACATAGCGATGAATTATCCCGGAAATGAGTGTTTGATACGGAATTCCCATTTCCATGGCTTTCTTCTAAATCCCATGAAAATCATGCTCATACAGCCGTAAAGTAACACGCTTATCTTTTTTAAAAGTACTCATCGCAGCAGCCTTAATTGCATCTATTTCTTCCACTGTCAAAAGTTTCCATCAATATTTATTGACAACAGTATAACTATTTATTATACTAATAGTAGCAAGACAATGGAGATATAAAAGTATGTCAAATATTAAAACTGCCATATCAATTGAAATGTCTATTTTTGAGCAGATGGATATTCTTGCAAAGAATATGGATATTTCAAGAAGCCGCATATTTGCATTGGCTGCTCTGGAATATCTACAGCGTCATAAAAACATTGCTCTTCTTCAATCACTTAATGAAGCCTATGATGACATGCCTGAAACAGAACCAATTGTAGCTGAAATGCGTCCGGGTCATTACAAAATGGTAAAGGATCAGTGGTAAAAAGAGAGTGGTAATAAATCAGGGAGATATATTTTGGATAGAGCTTACCGAACCATCAGGATCTGAACCCGGGTATCTTCATCCTCATGTTGTTATTCAGAACAATATATTCAATCAAAGCCGTATCAACACGGTTGTTGTCTGTACGTTAACATCAAACCTAAAAAGGTCAAACGCCCCTGGTAATGTGACACTAAACATGGGAGAAGCAAACTTACCTAAAAAGAGTGTTGTAAATATTTCTCAAATATTTACTGTAAATAAGAGTGATTTGTCTGAAAGAATTGGAACTCTATCTTTAAGCCGTATTAATCAAATACTATCCGGTATCAGACTTCTTACAGAACCGGTAGAATTTTCTCAGGATTAAAAGATGGACTTTGAGCTTTCAGATATTATTTATGTAAATTTAATTACTACTGTTAGCTGATCACTGTCACCTGAATTTCACCCTCACCTCCGGCCCATCCGCCTGTATAACAGCGGCATCCATAGATTTATAAGAGTAAAGCAGGGTCCCCCCTGTTATCCTTTTTATCTTTTTACCATCAAATCTCATGCGAAAAATCAATCCGGAAGCACTGGTATTTACAACAAGATCATCTCCTATAAATCTGAAATCAACTCCTGTATCATCAAACTCCATCATAGCTCTGTATCCATCGTAAGCATTTGTCGGCCTAAGCCAGGGATAGTTTGTTCGTACAAACCCAAACATGGAATTAAACTCACCCTTAAGTTCTTCCCATCTCTTCTCATTACTTCTAAAGGGATCAAAAAGATCATCCGGATGAACAAAATGACTCCAGAGCCCGGGGCCCGCTATACCGGAAACAATACCCGATTTGATCTCCGATGTTAAAAGATAACCCGAGGTCATCCTCGGCATCATATAAATATCCGGCAAATCAGGATACGGTCCAAAGTCATGAGTTTCACCTTCCCCTTCACCAGCCCGGAGTGTACTTACAGATTTTATAGAGGGAAACACCTTGTGAAGTACTTCCAAACCATCCTTCGAGATAATATTATGGGGTGCAACATAGGTTCGGGGAAGACTGTACTCTCCCAGTAAGCGAATCCATTCATTTTTTGCCTGGGTAAAACCAACCTCCAGTTCCTCTTTGGAGGACCACACAAAGGAATTGATTTCAGTCTTCTGCAATGTGGGAGAAACATGATTGTATCCATGAAGACCAAGTTCAATACCTGCATCAAGCTGTTCATAAGCCGCTTTGGTAGGGGCATTCCCTTTTGCAACAAAAAACTCCCCTGTTTCAAAAGGAGGTTTTGTAGTTGCATTGTAATTAAAAATAATATAGGTGGAAAAAGGCTGCTTCCAGGTAGCCAGGATTTCCTTTATTTCCGGCCACCACATATTTGTATAGAAATCTGTATCTGTTATTTTTAAAGGATTTCTGACAACATTGTACATAGGTAAAGGCCAGTCATCCAGATACATAATACTTAAGGCAGGAGTGGCAGCAACACCTACAGGCTGAATATAGATAAAAGATTCCAGAATATATCCAAGAAATTCACCATATACAAAGTTATCCCAGTTCCATACAAGAACATTCCCATTATTAACTTTAGCCTTCCATAGCAACGGAACCCGTCTGCTGTAATCAGTCGCAAGTATCTTTGCATTATTTACAGGGACTCCCCATCCAGGACTCCATTCTACTGTTCGATCTTCCAGAGTAATATTTTCTCCTGTAAAAAAGCCTGATTCGAATCGATATCCTGTTGAATTGCGTATTCCTCTTCTTTGTTCCTGAATACCAAGATAGGGAGCAATTTTATCATAACGACCGTCAATTAATGATACTATACTCCCGCCATTCTCCAAATACATATCTAAAATTGCAGGATCAAGACCGTTATCAGAAGATAAAATAAGTCCAACGGATGTAAAAGGGGTTAGATCCAGAGGAACCATACCACGAAAATCCCTTGTTGAAATTATCTGGTAATCAATTTTTGAACGCCTTAAAACACTTTCTGTAAACCTGAGCACAGCAAGAGCTTTTTCATTATTGGATTCTGCTAAAATAGCAATTTTCTGCCTTTCAGGCTCAGAGAACAGAGCCTGGCGTAAAAATTTACTTACATTCAGCAATAATTTTACATTACCGCTTTCCACCCGATAGAGATAACGGCTCAAAGCAAACCCGCCGTTCCTGTTTGTAACAATTATCG
>DAOWMA010000118.1 GCA_030643345.1 Spirochaetaceae bacterium | reverse complement strand
AGTGAAAATGCATCACCTTTATTAAGAAGAATTGCAGCAGTAATATCATCAGAAAGATTAACTAAAGGGGACCTTAATAAAGCAGCATAGGATACTCTGTCATCAGGATAGACAAGAAGTTGAAGCAGATTATAGATATCGTTAACAGGGGCTTCCATAAATAATGCTCTGACCCCCTGAACTGTGCAGGGGATATTAAGCTTACGAAAATATTTTTCATACATTATCTGATTACTGGTGGATCTCATTAGAATCGCAAAATCATCATATCCAGCTGTAACAAGAGAACCGTCTTTTACAATTTCAAAGCTCTTATTCTCCACTTTGTCTTTAATAAATTTTGCAATATACCAGGCTTCAGCTTCGTTATTATGAAGATAATCTTCTCCAGCTTTAGATTCCGGTTTATAAAAGACAGAAATCTCCGGCACCAGATCACCCACAGGATTTCTGTATTCGAGAGCCTCGAATACAGCTTCAAAAGGCCCATCAGCATCTTTCATAACAAGATTAAATACCCTGTTAAAAAACCTGATCAGGTCCGGCTCACTTCTATAATTTGTACCAAGGGCTAATGCCTTACCTCCCGAATTTATAAGCTCCCTGCTTAGCCCCTTAAAGACACTGACATCCGCTCCTCTAAACCGGTAGATTGACTGTTTCTCATCTCCAACAAAAAACAGCTTATCCGGTTCAAGATCTTCTGCCCCGGGTATTCCGGTACCTGTCAGCTCACTCTTTTCCGCAAGAAAATAGAGTAATTCCTTCTGCATTAAATTGTTGTCCTGAAATTCATCAATCATGATATAGCGAAACTCTTTTTTGTAGAAATTTCTTAGATTGATATCTTCCTTTAAAATACTGACAGCCATCTTTGAAACATCCTGGAAAGTGAGTATCCCGGAGATTCTTTTTCTTGCAAGAAACAAATCCTGAAATTCTTTAAGAAGGCCAAACATACCTTCCAGAAAAGGAAGGCTTACAATTCCATTTGCAACACTTTCTGTTATAGAAATTAAACTTCTCCAGTTCTCAATAAATTCATTCAGCAATGGTGTTTCAGGATGTTTTGATGTTCCCTTTTTAAACTTTATACTTACTGCAGTTTCCAGAAAATCTTCTACCCTGTTTTTACCGGAATCTTCCGAAAAACTTTCCACATCTCCCAGCTTTTCACATAAGCTGATATTACCGGTCATTACTTTTCCAATATCCGGACTTAAAGAGAGAATATCTATTCTGATTTTTTCAAGTTCGGCAAGATTTTTATGATAACAAATACCTAATTCTACTTTCTGTTTTTCAAGTAATCCTGCAAAATCTACCGGACCCGATATATTAAATTCATTGACCGCCAGAGGGACAAACATCCCCTTATAAACCAACTCGAATCCATGAAGATAGATAAACTCCTGCAGATACTTATCGTCCTGCTTCTTTAGTAAAAAATCGAGAGCAGCCTCCTCGGCTATACTGGCAGCAGCCTCGTTATCTGATGAAAAATCACTGGAAACTCCAAATCTCTCAGAACCATTCCGAACAATTTGAGCAGAAAAACTGTCAAGGGTAGAGATTCTTGCCTTGTCAAACTCTGCCGCCTGACTTAATACAACAGGATTGGTACTGGAAAGAAACCGCTGATAGATACGCTCATTCATTTCGGCGGCAGCCTTTCTGGTAAAGGTTAGAGTAAGTATATTTTCAACCCCTGCTTTCCCCTCAGAAATCAGGCGAAAGTATCTTTCCGACAGGACAGTAGTTTTTCCCGCGCCGGCTCCCGCAGATACAACCACATTGCTGTCACAATCTACAGCCGTCTGTTGATTTTTATCGAGTTCTCTCATTCCGCCTACCTTACATGAAACTTTGTTCTGCAGATTCTACGGAAGCTGCAGCTTCCGCATCCATCAGGGTTAACGGTAAAATCACCATTTTTTATTCTCTCATCCATTAGATTTACACTCTGTTCAAGCTTATCAATAAGGACCAACATTTCTTTCTCCGAACACCACGATTTCTTTGCGTCCGGATTATAAACATGATCGTACCTGCAATTAGTTACATCGTAATAACTGGCGGAACTTACCTTTAATCCGCTTTTTTCTATAAGATATGTATAAAAAGGAATCTGAAATGTTGCCGGACCATCGCCATCCGGCTTCATATCTGCTTTTTTCAAGTGGTTTTTTTTCTTGTAATCTATTATTGCTGTTTTATCTCCCTTAAAAGAAACACGATCTATTCTACCATTAAGCTCAATTTTTTGGTCCTCCCGCAAATATGAATACTTCTTCTCTGCAGAGACAAGTCTGAATCCAGGAAATTGGTCTGCTTCCACTTCAATAAAACTAACCAGCTTATTCCTGGTAAACTCGCGACAGTATTTCCAGACCGGAGCAATAAAGTCCTTTCCAAGAGCTGTGTATCGATTAAAAACACTATCAATTATTGAATGTATCTCTATTTTATATTCTTCCAGCAAAGAGAGTGAAAATTCGGGACCTGAATCGTCCACATACTTAAAAAACTCGTCAAAACATTCATGAATTATCTGCCCAAAGACAGGGTGATCTATAAATACTTCCTTGTATTCATTTTCAGAAATACCAAATCCCTTTTGAAATAAAAACAGATACGGGCATGTTGAAAACTGGTCCAGACTACTTGGAGAAACAGATAGATTCCCATTTTCATTTATCAATCCGGCAGTAATTAATTCCTTAAGAACAGAGTTACCAATTAAGTCTTTTGTATAATCAACTGATTTACTGCCAAAGGCATTTATAAAAGAAAAATCTGCACCTTTTTTCATAACAGGGAAAATCCTAACCGGCAGGGAATTATCCCCTGACCAGTATCTACGTTCGGTCCTGTATTCATCTTCTACACCGCCTGAATTACTTTTCACCTCTCGGACCGCTTTCTCCAGAACAAAACGGGAAGGCGGCAATGACGGTCCACTGAAAGAATCCATGCTGAATGAGAAAATAATATTTTCACCGGATATGTTGTACAGATTGATAAAGTTTTCTGTAAAATCAGATTCCAGACCTGAAAGTAATTTCCGCTGATTGTCCTTTAAAAACATATATTTTGATTTCACAACCGAGGTTGCGTCCTGAGAAAACCCTGGTATAAAATGCCATAAATATGAGGCCCCGGCTGCAACCCGATAGGGAAAAACACTGATACCTGTAATTTCTGAACGCTTTACATAGATTCTGTCTTCAATTGCCGACAACCAGATATCACAGGCTGAACCATATTCAAGGTCCCCTGCCTTCAGGGATGCATCTTCAAGATCATTTAATGTGTCCAGACAAAATTGGAACTCTCTTAGTGTTTCTGCCTTCCAATAATCAGTATCCAGGAATATTGAAATAAACATCTGAACAGCAATCTTAATTTCACCAAAATTTTTACCTGAGGATATCTTCTCTATTCCGGATTTAAGTCCTTTATAGAATTCAGAAAGATCTTTCTCTATTGATCCGGCAAGGGCATTGTCCCATACATCAATCTTCCTGTCGTGTAATCTGTAATTCCTGAAACAGTGGTGATCCACACCAAAATGAAATAGATCCCTTGCAATCGCTTTATCCTTCCATGGTATTGAAAGATTCAGCAGCATTTGTTTCATAGAAGGAAGACTAAACCCTGATTTTTCACAGCTCAGAATAATCTGAAATAATTTACCTCCCGGATATTCTGAAAGACTTTTTCCCTGTCTGAAATCCAGAGGAATCGATCGAAGAGATGCTTCCGCTTCCAGATCTACACGCCACCCGTCCATATCAGGCAGGGTAATTGATATATCCCGGACCTTAACACCTGTATCCAAAAGAGAACCAATAC
Organism: Spirochaetaceae bacterium; assembly: GCA_030643345.1. Taxonomy (GTDB): domain Bacteria; phylum Spirochaetota; class Spirochaetia; order B11-G9; family B11-G9; genus JAJRQE01. The sequence continues at coordinate 2,876 of DAOWMA010000118.1, read as the reverse complement.
TGATCAATAAAGACTTAAGCTCAATAGCAGATGAATGGTAATGCTCAAGTGCAGTAATGGGTTTGATGTCTTCATTTATAATATGAACAACAGCCGAATCTTCAAGGTCCCTTGCAAAATCCTTATAATCATCAATTACATCAGAGAAAAAAAGGAAGTATTCCTCTCCAATATCTGTTATTTGGGCCTGGACCCAGGAAGGCTCAAACATTTCCCTGTCATTAAGGAATTTCATATACCTGTCATATAACAAATCAAGATCATCTCTCACCCCGTCCGCAAGAGGTATATCTCTCAACAAACTATTTTCTCTAAAACTTTTTACTTCCGTTAAAACAGATATAATCCAGGATAAAAATGAATTTGAGCCTTCTGAATATTCAGGACGTATAATTCCTTTAAAAAGATCGCCAGTCTTTTTATTTTCTTCAAGCAGAGATGAAGCAAACAGGGTCCGTATATGTTTATTAATAGGAGTAAAACTCATATTGAGAGCAAAAGTCTTCTCTTTAAATTTATCCCAGCTTAGAAATTTATCCATTAAAACAGCTTTTTTCCCCTGGTCGCAGACTTCGTCTGCTGCTCGGGGATGCGTCCTTCCCAATTTTAGGCTCTTTTGCCGCCAGAATGTGGAAACAAGTTCAGATGGGAACACAAAAAAGGAACCTCTGTTGTTCTGTTCTCTACGAATTATATCCTCAACATGCTTCATTCCCCGTATTATACATTATTTCAACCAAATAGAAGTAAAATTCCGGATATAAAATTAAATTGCTTGACAATATACCCATATCATTGAAGAATTCAGATAGTTGGAAAATAGTAAGAGGTAAAAAAATGCAAATTACCAGGAATCTTGCGAATTTATGTGCAAGAGCATTGGTAGAGTCTATGGACATCCGTGATATGCGCCATCTCGCAAAACGAATAATTCCGGGTTATGATCTCTACAAACAGACAGGATTCCCCAAAAGTTTTGCCATTCCCACTATCGATGCAGCCAAACAGATAGTAAGTGATATTGTTAATTCCAGTCTTTTTTTTCAACTTATTCAGCAGCTTATTCACATGAATACGGAAGGATTTATGGGTCGGGAAATCCCTATATCCCATCTTAATGATATTATCAAATATATTTACAACAGTGGTTATATCTTCGATGCAGAAAATCAGATATTTGTTGAAAACCCCCGAATACAAAAAACAAGAAATTGGGGGGCTTTGCAGGAAGGGGAATCATATGCTTTGGCTTTTTTAGCTGTTGATATAATTGGAAATACCAAAATTGTTCAGAAATATTCCAAAGATATTGTTGAAACCACCTATACAGAACTCAATTTCATTGTCCAAAACGCCATAGATAAGCGAAATGGGAGATTCTGGATATGGGAAGGAGACGGTGGTGTTGCGGCGTTCTTTTTCGGGAATAAAAATGTAGATGCTACTCTTTCGGCAATAGAAATTATGAATAACCTCTTTCTATATAACAGGACCATTTGCAAACTTACCGAACCCTTAAAAATCAGAATATCTGTACACTCAGGAGTTTGTGAGTATACAGATAGAAACGATTATTTTAAGAAACTGGAAGTTATGAGAATTATCGATGAGATGGAAAAAAATCATAGTGCAGCACATAGTATATGTATAAGCTATCCTGTAAGAATGATGCTGGATGGATTCATTGCTAATCAATTTATACCTCTTGGTTCAAGCAATACTTCCAAGTACTACCAATATAAACTGGAGTGGGAAAAGTGATCAGTATATATCTCTTTTCAAAAAACAGTAAAGTACTCTCCTTTTTTAAAAAAATAAGAAATTCAAAAGCTTTTTCTATGGTCATTTATAATCCTGTTAACTATAAATCCATTCTAAGAAATACAACAGAGAAGATATTTGTTTATATTGATGTAAGCAGTTTCGAGAATTCTGAAAGAAAAAAACTAATCAGTTACATAACACGTCAGAACAGATTTGACTTTGGTATAATTGATCCAAAAAATTGTATAAGCGATCCTGCTGAGCTTTTTTATAAAGGAGCTTCGGACTATCTTGGTAAAGATGCACTTAAACAGGAAGCAAAAATTAATAGGATAAAAAAAACCATTAACTTCTATTCCATTGAATCTGCAGAGGGCGAAGAATTACCAACACCTGTTTTCGAAGATATGCCGACTATGCTTTCAGGACACAACTGGGATAATATTAAAGTGGGGAGCGAATATACCTTCTGTATGCTGTATATAGAAATTGACATTCTACCGGAATGGGCAGCCAAATCGGGAAAAGCACATATAGAAGAGGTTATGGAATTTTTCTATAGTCACTTAAACAAAATAATAACTCCCATAAATGGAAGATTATGGATGAAAACTGATTATGGTGGGCTTGTGCTATTCCCCTATGATGGTTCCTGTACTTCAATAATTATTGAGTGTATAAAGCTTGTAATGAACAGAATAATATTCAGTGCAGAGGAATATACATATAGTACTATTTTATCTTACAGAATGTCTCTCGATATTGGTAATACAAAATATCTTACAACCGGGAATACAGGAAATATTATCTCCGATTCAGTGAATTTTATATTTCACTTCGGCAAACAATACGCATCCACTGGTAATTTTTATCTGACAGGGAGAGTTCACGAGGATATCCCTCCCGGGCTGCTGGATAAATTCGGCCCTTCCGAACGTTTCGAGGATAGAACTATTTACAGAATGAAGCTGCCAATATTTAAATAGAACATATCCAGGCGAACATTCAGCCTTATACTTGACAGAGCAATAATCTGCCGGTATTCTGTAGCTCGTCCGGGGGTGTAGCTCAGTTGGCTAGAGCGCGTGACTGGCAGTCACGAGGTGATGGGT
>DAOWMA010000032.1 GCA_030643345.1 Spirochaetaceae bacterium | reverse complement strand
TCAAGTATCTGTTTGTTATCTGCTATACATTCGAGTGTACTGTCTATTTCGGCTTTGTACCAATCTTCTGTTTCGTTAAAGTAGATGGAATTTATATTTGTTTTCTTGACCACATCAAGATGTCCCATAATATCAAAGCCGCCGTGTTCAGACATATCTCTGACAAGCCTGTAGTATTCCTTTACAAGCAGTTGTGCATTACCTCCGAAAGTATTATTGATAAGCTGTTCCATTTCTTTTTTTATGTATTCTACCCCCAGAAATTCTCCGGTATTTTTGTCTGGCAGTACATGAACTGATCCAATAATAAAATCAAGGTCTAAGTTATGATAAAATTGATCCGAGGGCTTCATTATACTTTCCAGATAATCAACTTCCAGACCAATTTTAAGCTCAATATCGTCTTTGTAATTTTTCTTAAGCCTTTTTGCTTCATTTAAATAGGTTAATAAATCGTTTTTTGGTATTGTCCAGTCATTTTTAAAAGGCAGTGGAGCATGGCCGGAAAATCCAAATGCATCAAACCCTTTATCTATAGCGGATACTACATAATCTTCCAGTTTATCTGTTCCGTCACAAAACTCTGAATGTGAGTGATAATTTGTTTTGAACATAGTGTACCCTTTCCAGTTTTGTGCTAATATACTCTAATTCATGTATAATGATAACTGCATAAGTGATAATGAGGAAAATATAATGAATAATAGTCTCGAAGAGCGGGTTAGTGAGGCCCTGGAAAGTGTAAAACTATGCCGGGCAGAGATTGGAAAAAGAATAATTGGTCAGAATAGTATGATTGATGGAATGCTTATGGCTTTAGTAGCAGGCGGTCATGTTCTTCTGGAGGGGGTCCCCGGTCTTGCAAAGACTTTGGCAATAAAAACCCTGGCAGAGGTCATTGATGCCGATTTTAAACGTGTTCAGTTTACACCGGATCTTCTTCCTGCGGATTTAATAGGTACACTTGTTTTCAGACAGCAAACCGGAGAGTTTATTGTCAGAAAAGGGCCTGTTTTTTCCAATGTAATACTTGCAGATGAAATAAATCGTGCTCCTGCAAAAGTGCAGTCTGCTCTCCTGGAAGCTATGGAGGAAAAGCAGATAACCATAGGGGATAAAACACATAAACTCCCCAATCCTTTCTTTGTTCTTGCAACCCAAAATCCAATTGAACAGGAAGGAACATATCCTTTACCTGAAGCTCAGCTCGACAGGTTTTTAATGAAACTACTGGTTAATTATCCTTCTTCGGGTGAGGAATTGAAAATCCTCAGGATGGTTGGGGTGGAAAAGAAGCGGAAAGTTTCCAGGTTGTTAACACCCGAATTATTGAAAAAACTACAAAAGACTGCTTCTGAAATTCTTGTTGATGAAAGAATCGAGGAATACATAGTTGCAATTATTACTGCTTCGAGACATAGAGAGGATGCGGCCAGATCCTATACAAGGTTTATAGATTATGGTGCTTCTACAAGAGCAACTATCTATCTGTACAGATGTTCCAAGATACAAGCTCTTTTTGAGGGTAGAACTTTTGTTATTCCTGATGATGTGAAGACAGTAGTGTATAACGTTCTTCGTCATAGAATTGTTCTCTCTTATGAAGCTGAATCGGATGAATTGACACCGGATGATATTATAAGTCAGATTTTAAAGGTCGTGCCGGTCCCCTAAAGTAATGAATAATCTTGAACTTTTTTCCAGAATTAAGAATTTACCTCTTGTATCATCCAAATTAGTCGATGGATTTCTTGCCGGGAACTATCGGTCTGTGTTTAAGGGGCCCGGGCTGGAATTTGATGAGGTAAGAGAATATTCGGATAGTGATGATTCACGGTTTATAGACTGGAATGTAAGTTCCCGGCTTGGTTCTCCCTATACAAAAACGTTTCGTGAAGAACGGGAACTTGTCCTTTTTCTTATCATCGATGTTTCAGCATCCCTTAGGACAGGAACAGGGAAGGTCCGAAAAAAGGATGCAGCGGCAATTCTTTCATCTCTTCTGGCTTTTTCTGCTGTACATAATAATGACAGGGTAGGTGCTGTTTTTTTTACAGATAGAATTGAGAAGTGGGTACCACCCCGTAAAGGGAAAAAACAGGTTTTTAGACTGGTTGAAGATATGATGGATATAAAACCTGGAGGAAGAGGATCAGATCTTGGACATGCCATTAGAACTGTTTATGAGTCATTGCATAGACGGGGGATATGTGTAGTTATTTCTGATTTTAGAGTTCCTCCTGTTTGGAGAGAGCTTGCTCTTCTTGGGAAAAAGCATGATGTTATTGCCCTGAAAATCACGGATCCTTCTGACTTTAATTTTCCGGTTTCCGGGCTCATTGAACTTAAGGATCCCGAGACAGGAGCAACAATATTCGGCTCCGGACGGTTTAGAAAATTTAGGAGGGAATACAGGGAATTTTGGGAGACAAATGATATTTTCTGGAAGAGGGAATGCCTGCGTCGCGGAGTCCATACCCTTTCTGTAAGTACAGAAGATGATCCGGTGAAAGAATTGCTAAAGTATTTTTCCTCCAGGAGAACCAGGTGAGAATTCGGGTTTTTCTTGTAATAATATTAATATCACTGCCTGCAGCAATTATAATTGCTGATACCGGTATAAGTTCTGTGAATACTATTTTCCTGCCAAAGGAATACTATGTTGGGGATAAAGTAGAATTACGGATTAAGCTTACTTTAGAAGATGGTTATACAGTACAACTCCCTGAAAATCTACCGGAATCATCCTGGATAGATTTCCATTCTATTGAAATTGCAAAAACATCTAAAAATCCGGAATTAGCGATTGTTTTTACCTCCTTTATACCGGGGACAAGGAGTCTTCCTCCCTTGAATTTAGGTGGAACAGTACTTAACTCGATAAAAATTCATACTTCATCTTTAATTGATTCATCAGGGAATGATTTTATCGGCATTGCGGACCAACTTTTGCTGCCTGGAACAAAGTTAATACTGGTACTGGCTGTGGGCACTCTGTTTTTAGGTCCTTTGCTGGTTTTAATACTATTGGGACCATTTCGAAAAAGGATTGTAAAATTAATAAGAATTGGTAAAGGCCGTAGACCTATCAGGAGATTAAACAGGATACTTAAGAATCTGGAGGACCAGAAAGGTAAGATAAGCTGCAGAAGATTTTATATTAAATTATCAGGGGAGGTTAGAGAATATCTTTCCAAACGTTCAACCGTTGATTTTACAACATTGACAACACAGGATATGAAATCATCTTTAAACAGAGTTATTAATAATAGTGAATTTGCTGAGAATATATCAGAAATGATGAAATTGGCAGACATCGTCAAATTTGGCAGACTGACTACAGATGACAGGAGAAAAATAAGTGATATTATTTTGGTAAGAAATGTGGCTTCTTTTCTTGAAACAGAAATAAAAAATGGTACTTCTTTAAGAGGCCCAATTTGATTACTTTTGATTATCCGGGTTTTTTGCTGTTAATTGCTTTGCTGCCCCCATTTATTTTTTTGAGGCACTTTTGGAAAGGCAGGGGAGGACGTCTCTCTTTCTCTTTTACCATCTGGGAGAAAGAGGTTTTTAAACCGGGAATTTATATTACAAAATTTATTTTATTCAGTGGTTCATTTTCATTATGGTTCGGGATTTTACTACTCATGGTGGCTAATGCCTCCCCTTCCATAGTTACCAGAGAAAAGATATATATGACAAGGGGAATAGATATAATGTTTGTTCTGGATGAATCCCCCAGTATGGCTGGTAAGGATTTTCTTCCCAATAATAGATTTGAGGCTGCAAAGGATGTTATAAAAATGTTTGTCCTTGGCAGAGACCATGATCCCGTAGGGTTGGTCAGTTTTGGTGAGCATGCTGTTTTAAGGGTTCCTATTGGACTTGATTACGAACATTTTCTTGAACATCTGAAAGATCTTCAATTGATGGAACTCGGTAACGGTACAGCAATGGGTATGGGTATTGCAGTTGCCTGTCTTCATCTTGATAAAAGTACGGCCAAAGAAAAAATAATAATTTTATTGACTGATGGAGATAATAATGCCGGTGAGATTATTCCGGAATCAGCAGCATATATTGCAGCGGCAATGGGAATAAAAATTTACGCTGTAGGACTTGGAGGGACAGGTGAGGTCCCGCTGGAGTTTAAAGATCCTGAAACAGGGAGAATATACAGAGGCATGTATGAAAGTAGTTATAATGAAGAAATTTTAAAAGAATTATCGGATATTACAAATGGACGGTTCTTTCAGGCTCTTAGTCCTGGATCTTTAGATACAGTTTTATCCTCCATAGACTCTCTTGAAAGAACAGAAAAAAGGACCAGACTGAATATTAAAACTAAACCGATCCACAGGGAGTTAATTTTGATTGGTTTTATACTAATTCTTTATGACTTTTTTCTAAAAAAGTGGATTTTCAGAGAGGTACTGTAGTGTCAGCAAGACCTGATTCTTTTTTATTGTTTTTTATTCTTATCCCTGTTCTTTTTGTATTGGTAAAACGCTACTGGCGGGGGCGAAGTGATCTGGCTGCAATAGGCGGAAAGTGGCGATCAGGTCTGTTGATGGATGTTTTTTTTATTAAGTGGTTTTTTTCTTCACTATTTTTTATTTTATTTGTTATTTTTTCTATATTAGCACTTGCAGAATTTACAGGAAGTGGAAGAATTACAACTGAATCTTCTTCCGGCATTGATATTGTATTTACAGTTGATATTTCAGGAAGTATGCTCGGCACAGATATTTATCCTTCAAGATTAAAACGTTCGGTTGATATGATAAGTGCTCTTATTGAAAATTTGCCTGAAGAGAGATTTGGTTTGGTTGTTTTTAAGGGTTCAGGGATAAGAATAATCCCAATTACAGAGGATTTTTCGGCTATTAGCAGTGCACTCCCTTACCTGGGTCCTGAGATGTTTTCTTCAGCAGGTTCAAATTTGGAAGATGGAATTTTTACAGCATTGAATTCATTTACAGCAGGTGAAGAAAGAAAAAAAATAATACTTCTTTTTACTGATGGGGAGAGTTTATCCGGTAGTACTTCAATGTCAGCTGAATATGCAAAAGATCGGGATATTAATATAATTATTATTGGTACCGGAACGGATTCAGGTGTAGAATTGTACACTAAGAGTGGTGAACCTGTACTTGATGAGGCAGGAGAAATAGTTGTCAGCCGGCTTAATAGTATGCTTCTTAGAAATCTTTCCTATGCAGATAATATTACTTATTTGGATATCTCTGCTCCATCGGTTTTAAGCGATTCTCTGACGATAATTAATCAACAGTTGGAATCTGCTGTTGTTTTTGATCAGAAAGAGACTCACTATCGTTTTTTTCTTTCTGTTGCTGTTTTATTTTTATTTTTGTACATAAGTGTAAGGATTTTCCCATGGAAAAATACTTTTTAACAGGTTTAATGCTTGGATTGATACTGATAATCTCCTCTTGCAGTAATTCACAAAATTATATTGATGTGATTGAGGGTAACTATGCTTTTTCCAGAGGTGAATATCAGGAAGCTAATCTTTCATATCTGAATGTTAAAGGTAAAGAGCTTTACAGTGATTATATATCCTACAATCTTGGAAATGTATATTATGCACTTGGTGAAATTGATTCAGCATTTGAGGAATGGAGATTAATTGAAGATGAGTCAAAGACAGAAATTACTGTAAGAAGCTTATTTAACACGGGAGTACTGCTTTTTGAATTGAGTAGATATGAAGAGGCCTATAAAATATTTCGTAGTATTCTGGAATTAGATCCTGATTACATAAATGCTAAAATAAATTTGGAGTACTGTATACAAAAAATGAATTATACTACAGAAAATAGATCCGGTATTGGGGAGACAGGTCTGGAAGAATTAGAACCGAGTGATGATGTAAGCAGAGTTCTTGATTTTGTAAGGCGAAGAGAAACAAATATCTGGAAAGCAGCAGTACAGTCTGAATCAGATCCTGAAAAATTGAAGGACTGGTAGGGGAATGAAGTTTCTTTCTTTTGCAATGTTACTGTTTATTTTATTATTTGGCGTAACGCCCTTTATATTTTCTGATGTGTCTCCTCAGGATCTGATAATGGAAATCTCTCCAAACCCTGTAGGTAAAGGTGATAAATTTACTGTTGATTTCTTTATTGATTATGGGGATATGACAGGAATATCTATTAATCCTCCTGAACTCCCCTCTGGAATCACTCTCTCCAGGGGTCCATATAAAAGGCCCTACTGGATTAAACTTGCAGATGGGAGCAGTAGAAAAAAAACAATAGTTAGCTACACCTATTCGACAACGAAAACAGGCAGGTTTGTGATAGGCTCCTATCGTGTTACTGCCGGTGTTGACGTTTTTGTAACTGAGCCGGAGATTATTCGTATAGGTTTATATAAAAATCGTAAATTATACATTCCTTATGATATTGAATGGTCTTTTAGAGGAGGTTCTTTTTATGAAGGACAGGCTGTCCCTCTTATTCTTGAAGTAAAGGACCTTGAGGAGGTAATGCTCTTCAAGGATGTAAAAATTTCACTTCCTGATAAAGGATTTATGGACTTAGTGCAAAATTTTGGGGTTGTGTCTGAGCGTAATGTTGGTATTCTTTCTTTGTATACTGTACCGGTTAGAGGGTATATTTTTACACCTGCCTCAGCAGGTAAAATTAAAATTCCCTCAGCCTCTGTTACTGCCAGAGGTATAAAATCAGTTTCCGATTCATCATATCTAACGGTCCTTGAAATCCCTGAGCAGATAAAAACTACAGGAGCGATAGGCAATTTTAAGGTTACTCATTGGCTGGAAAATGGGGAAATAGATAGAAATGAAAAGATAGTACTTCATATAAAAGTGGAAGGTTACGGAAATCTTAATTATTTCCAGGTGCAGGAACCCTCGGGTAATGGATTGACATTGATTAACACTGTTGAGGATTTCGACTATAAGCCTTCAATTAATGGGTATTCCGGGTATAGAGAAACGGTATATTCATTCATTCCTGATTCGCCGGGGGATAAAGAGTTAATCATCCCTTCATTCCCTTTTTTAAATATGGATTCGGGTAATATTATCAGGGGAAGTGAAGGGCGTGTTCCTTTCCACGTAGTTACAGATGGAAGTCCTGAAATTACCGAAGATGCTGCAGATGTCTTTCCATTTTTCCCAAAAAGACTTGATTCCAAAGGTTTTTCGACTTCCAGCAGATATAAGGATCCTTCAAGCTATCTCTGGTTATTACCGGGTCCTCTCGTTTTTATAATCTTTTTATTGACCGGAAAGAAAAAAATAATTATAGGTGCTTCGATTATTTTTATTGCAGCTTCCGGGAATATAAGTAATGATTCTTTAGTTGATATTGCTATAGAGCAATATCAAATTGGAGAATATGAAAAAGCTTTGGAAATTTTTACTGAGGCAAGAGAGAAATTGCCTGATAACTCATATATAAGTTATAATTTATCTCTTACATATTTTCAGCTGGGTGATACTGGAAGATCGATCTATGAAGCACGAAATGCCTTTTATCACGATCCTCTGAACTCTGATTACCGGAGTTTGGTTAATTATATTGAGGGGAAGAGGGGAATTACCTATCCTGTAGAGCTTTCGTATAATCTTTACCCTGATGCTTTTCTTTTTTTACTTATGATACTTGTAAATTTCACAGCTTTTATTGGTGTAATTTATCTTGTAAAGAATAAAAATGTCTATTTTATTATATCAATACTCCTTATAGGCTTAAGTATTTTAACTGTCGGAGGATTCACTTTCTCGATTATCCAGAAAGAGATTCAGGTTGGAGTTGCTATAGAAGATCAAATTTCTGTAAAGAAAATACCATTTCCTGAAGCAGATACAGTTACACGAATGGAGTCCGGAGAGAGTGTTGTTGTAAAGGGGGATTCTGATAATTTCCTGTTTATTACTACCGGAACAGGCATAAAAGGCTGGGTGGAAAAAACTCAACTATTACTGATTAAGGATTAGATTTAAAATGGATTTTAGTAAAATGATGAATAACTGGCTCGATTCTGAGGAGGGCTGGAATGACTTTAAGAAGGATGAGCAATCAGATAAATCATCAAAGGGTGAATTAAGATCATTTTTAAGAAAACTTTCGCCGGAAGATGAGATTGATCTTCATGGTAAAACCACTGTTGAGGCTGAACATCTTCTTAAGGATTTTATTAAGCAATCGAAAAAAAATGGTCTTAGAAAGATACTGATTATTCACGGGAAGGGAAACCATTCCAAATCCGGTCCGGTCCTTGGTACCTGGGTAAAGCACTATCTTGAATCTTCCTCTTTATGTGGTGAAACCGGTCATCCTGATAAACGGGATGGCGGTAGCGGTGCCACCTGGGTTATTTTTCATTATTAATTTTTCATTAGATAACATCTGTACTGTTAATAAACAGGATGCTAACGAAAATCAGCGTTCCCGGTAGATAATCCTTCCACGGGTAAGATCGTATGGAGAGAGTGCGACCCGAACTTTATCACCAGGAACAATACGAATGTAGTGTTTACGCATTTTCCCTGAAAGATGGGCCAGGATAACATGACCATTTTTGAGTTCAACTTTAAACATAGTATTGGGAAGAGATTCCTTTACTACACCTTCAACTTCTATCGCTTCCTCTTTAGCCACATTGCCTCCACAGTCTTATTAGTGGGCTTATCTTATGGGAATAGAAAATCTTTGTCAAGGAGTTGACATTTTTGCGAATTTGAGGCAAATTAATCTGCTTTTAGGACTTGGTATAATAAAAGGGTGCAAGATGGAAAAATTGATTGAAAAGAAATTTGTAAAACTTCTTATAAAAGCAAAGGAAGAGATAATATCTTCCCTTGTTTCTGAGAGTAAGGAATTTGAAGCTATAGTTGATGATATGGACCCTAAGGATCTTGTTGATTTAGCTGCGGGTGATATTGATAAAAAAACTCTCGAAGCTTTAAATCAAAAAGATTTGCGAAAACTCAGATTAATTGATTCTGCTTTATCCCGTGCAAAGAACGGAAGATATGGTCTTTGTATGCGTTGCGGTACAAGAATCCCTGAAGAAAGACTGGAAGCGATTCCCTATGCACTGATGTGTATTGACTGTAGAAGTATAGAAGAACGAAAATTAAGATAATTGAAGAGCGAAAGTTGCAACAAAAAGTAAACTAATTCTGTTTTCTTCCGAAAATTTAGGAAGGAAGCAGTTATGGAAATACAATCAGGTATCACTACATCCACAATTTCACTTGCAAGCGTAGTAAGAGCCGTAAATGGTACTGGGAAGGCAAGTTTTCCTGTTAATTCGACCGCTATAGCCTATACAAATTTTAAAAACATCAATGTGGTTCCATCATTTAATGATACAGGATCTTATTCTGTGTCACGTCTAAGAGCACTGGATAATCTAATTGAACAATTAAACAGGATGAAAGATGGTAATAAAATAGAAGCGGCAGGATTGGAGAATTTGAACAAAAATGATCTAAATTCTCTGATATCGGAATTCTCCGAAGAAATACATACCAAACTTCAAACAGATATTGCTTACAATTTCCCCATAAAATCGTCCGGTTTACTTTTCAATATACTTATATAACCCTGATTTTCTTTAAAGATTCTACTTCCCGGAGTAAAGCTAACCAGTAATGAGAGGATTATGTTCCCGTTCCCGTTCAATTGTGCTGAAGGGGCCATGACCGGGAAAAACTCTTGTACTATCCGGCAGAGGTAGTATTTTTTCCCGGATGCTTGTCATAAGTGTTTCCAAATCCCCACCTGGGAGATCGGTCCTTCCAACTCCTTCAAAAAAGAGAGTATCACCAGAGAAAAGAAAGTTTTGAGATTCACTGTACAGACTTATTCCGCCGGGACTATGTCCTGGGGTGTGTATTACGGTAAGATCAGAATCAAAGAGTATATCACCTTCTTTGAGAATAATATCCGGCAGAGGTATTGTGTTGATCTCAATATTCATTGTTAAGAGCAGCTCATTTGAAATCCCGGCAATGCTTTCGGTATGAACTTCCCATGAGTCCGGACCAAAAAAATGAAGATCAAGTTTATGAACTGCAAGTGGTAACTGTATACCTTTTTTACTGTAATAGTTCTGTATATCCTTAATTGCAGATATATGGTCAATATGGCCGTGGGTACAAACTATTCCTCTTGGAGTCAGGTTCTTTTGGGTCATGTGAGAAATAATTTTTGCAGACTCTCCTCCCGGATCTATAACTATGCATTCTTTTTTCCACTGGGAAAAAAGATATGAATTTGTGGAAAATACTCCTACTACAATTCTGTCTACCATGTTAACCTACAGTCTAGGGTATTTATGATGACATTACAAGCCGAAATTTATCTGCATCTGTTTATTATTATCCTTATTGCTCTGTTTTTTTACGGATTAATTCCGCTTATTGGCGCTTTTTCTGTTCGATACAGGTGGAGACGATTTAGAAGTCAATTGATGACGGCTTCCTTAAGTCCTTCCTTATCTTATGGAGCGGTCCATGGCAGTCAGGTATCCGGAACTTATCGTATTTTTGGTTTACTTCAGGCTGTACAGGATGAAAACATCATTTGGTTGGCGGATGCAACCGTTTCTGTCAGTATTGATAT
>DAOWMA010000071.1 GCA_030643345.1 Spirochaetaceae bacterium | reverse complement strand
GGCTGTCAAAATCAGCAAGACTATTGATATCTTCTCTCCATGTTACAAGGCCAATTTGCGCTTTTGAAAGACCAGTAAATATTTTCCACTTCATACCCTTGTCCCAGCCGATTAGAAAGGGAGGTATACCCATAAAACCTATGTCCACCCTGCCTCCAAGAACTGCTTCACGTATAGCCGCAGTGTTTTCAAGACGGACCCAGTTTACCTTAATTCCGGGAATTTGCTCTTCAATAAACTTCTTCTCTTTTAATATCTGAAGAGGTGCATAGGCAAGACCGTACTGCTCTGCAATGGTAACCGAAGTATCCCCGGATTTACTGTTTGTGCAGCTGGTAAAAACAATTAAAATCAATAAGAAAAAAGTTAAAAATCGCACAACATGTTGTCTCCATTTGTATCTTTTACTTCAAGAAGAGGATAAATCATTTTCTTTAACTCTTCAAGTTCGGTTTTTGTTTTACTGATGAGAGCTACATAACCGGCCCTTGCTGTTGAGTTCTCTCTGTTCCCGACTTTACGACCTGGTTTAAGTATATACTTTCCGTTTATTACTCCTGGAATAGTTCTAATTAAATCCATATCTCCATTGGATTCCACAACACCCGGTTTTGTAAACATAAAAATTACTGCCCCGAAATTCTGTGAGGGAAACTGATATTTTTTTATAACACTATCATCTACCTGCCCCATGGTTGCCAGTTCAAACTGGAGGTTTAAAATATCTACTCCGGTTATTGCAGGAATAAACTCGTCCTCATAACCCCCTCCAATTCTGGAAGCTACCTCATTGACCTTTATCCCCTCATCTCCAATTAACATCTGAATATAAAGGGGCCCGTTTGTAATGGAAAAAGAGGAAACAATTTTTTCTGAAATTGCTATAATTTCATTTTTATAGTCTTCCATGTACTTCGTAGGATATTCCTGAGAAGTGCAGACACCAATATGAGGACCATTTGATACAGTTACGCGATCTGTAATTATTAAAGGATAAAACTGACCATCCACACTCCAGCCGCTAACAGAGATTTCATCGCTCTGATAGTATTCCTCCACAAGAACACTGTCTTCTCTGGACCAGAATAGAACATCCGGTAAGTACTCTTTTAACTCTTCCCAGTTACTAACCTTATAAACCCCTCTCTGCCCCTGGCTGTCAACAGGCTTTATTACCAGAGGGTAGTTAAAATTATCAAGATCTTCCGGTTTTGATTCCGCTGAAATAAGGCTGAATTTACAAGTAGGAATTCCTCCCTTTTTAAAGATTGGTTTCATAATTCTTTTATTGGTTACACCAAGAGCTGTTTCCACACTTATCCCGGTTGGAATACCCATTTTAGCAGCAGTTTCTGCAACAGGGAGAACAGGCTGATCTGTACCTAAGGTTAATATTGCATCTACTTCTGCCTTTATTGCCGCTGCATGAGTTTCCTCAACACTGAAAGTACTTGCCTTAACAAAAAGATCAGCCTCCGGGGCCCCGGGACATTCGGGATCCATATCACTGACTATAACAGTAAACCCCAGAGACCGGGCTCTCCTTATAGCATTCAGCTGGGCCTCTCCCCCGCCTACAATCATTAATTTCATATTACTTCATACTCCATAGTAGATGCCGTTATCGATTTTCTCAGTTTAGCAGGAACAATCGGCGAACATCGAATTAGTGATAGAGCCAGAATGGCTAATTTAATAAAACCATATCTACTGCTGCTTCCGGACACCCTGTTGAAGGAAACCTGCATATTCCCCATTTTTTCTGCATGTTTAAGAATTTCGACTGACAGATATCGATATTCAGAGATATCCGCTAAAATCCGCACAACAAGAGATCTTCTTAGAAGTCTGAAACTGGATACGGAAATACCTGCAGGTTTCCTAAAAAGAATACTGAATATTAAATCCCGTATTACGGACCCTCCCTTTCGGAACATCCTTCTGCTGCTGTTTCCGGAAACTGCGAAAACCACATCCATATCTTCTTTTTCGGACAGATCAAGCATCCCTGAAAAATCCTGTGGATTGTGAGCAAGATCGTCATCTATAGTAAATACAAAATCACCGAGAGAAACACGAAGACCTGCCAGAGTTGCGAGCTGCTGCCCGTAATTCCTTTTAAGAAAAACCCCTTTTATATTTACACCTTTTCCCCCAGGTCCACCAATTAAATTTTCAGATCTGTTTTGAGAGCCATCATCAACAATAATTATCTCAAAATCCTTTGCTGCAACATGAGGGGAAAGAGATTGGATAATTTTATTACAAAGTGCAGGTAAACGGTCTCCGCCGTTGTAGGTGGGAATAACTATGGAAATTTTCAAAACAAGCCGGCCCCCGTATTCCAGATTACAAATCCTGTAAGAATAAACAGACCGCCGGCAATATGCAGGACAGTAATTTTTTCCTTTAAAACAAAACGACCCAGAATTATTACAAGGATGTACCCTAAACCGTTAAAACTGAAAGCTGCATTTAAGTCCAATCGGGAAAGGGCAGAAAAATAGAGGAACGGAGCGGCCATAACCAGGACCGTTCCGGTAATAAGATAAGGATTAAGAAAAGTTTTTATCAGCATACCGGTGCCCCTTCCGGTTACAATCTTACCGGACCCTGCCTTTATAAAGATCTGGGACAAAGAAGTAAGTATTATCATTACAAGGAGTTTAACGTATGAGTGGATCATGCTGCCTTCCTGGTCTGTCTCTCACCAATGCCGATAAGAATTACACCTGCCGTTATTAATCCTGCTCCAATTAAATTTGCACTTACAATCTCCTCATGAAAGAAAAAATGGGAAACAATCAGTACCAGAATATAGTTCAGACTCATAACAGGATAAGCAAAAACAAGGCGCATTCTACGTATTATAAAAATCCAGAGGACCCCTCTGCTGATTAGACATATATAACTTATCAATGAATAGACATTGATAATACTTCCCTCAGAGCTAATAAAATTTCCAGACATTTTTGCAAATATTTGACCCACGAGCATTATACTTAATGGAAGTATAAGAACAGGCCCTGGTAGAATTGTTTTAGTTGACATACCTATTTACTGCTCCTGATTATCAATTTATATCATAATATTCAGCCAGTGTAATCAATATATAGATAAAATTCGTAAAGTAATGTAAACTCCCTTAATTGCAACCTAAGCCTGGTCGCAAACAAGTTTGCTGCTCGGCAATGAGTCGTACCGGAAGAGCGAAGCGATGAGGAACGATCTCAGCAACCAAAGGAGTTATTATGCTAAACCTTTATGACAGGCCCTTTGTATATTTCCCTCCAAAACCTAATAAATTTATCCTTGCACTCGGAAGAGTGTATAATAGGTACTATTACATGCCCGGTCATGTACATATGGTTAAGTCTGTTATATGTGAAGGAGAGGATAATATCCGAAAGCTGGCCTCTGATAATAGGAACAGACTCATTTTCCTATCGAACCATCCAACCCATAGTGACGGCCAGGTAATTACGGAAGCATTAAGTCAGGCTGGAGTAACTACAAATTTCATGGCTGCTTATGATCTTTTCTTCAGACAAAGTAAATTTAACCAATGGGTCATGCAGAAGGCAGGCTCTTTTTCTGTAGACAGAGAATCTTTCAACTCTGAACCTATAAAAGAGGCTGTAAACATTCTTTTAAAAGGAAAGTATCATCTGACAATATTTTCAGAAGGGAGACCCTATCTGCAAAATGATCTTATTACACCTTTTCAAAGCGGCAGTGCATTTATTGCTGCATCTGCTCAAAAGAGACTCGATGCCAGAGGGAAGGGAGAAAGGGTCCTTCTTATTCCTACTGCAATTAAACTGACCCACAGAGAAAACTGCAGGGATAAAATTCTAAACATGCTTGAGGGTCTCAATAAGTCTCTTGATATTGCTCCTGACAATGAGTTGAAAATAGAGGAATTCATTGAACAAACCGCTATGGCCTTAATGGAAAAAGGTTTAAAATCCTTCGGGTTTACCCCTTCAAAGGGGAAAACAACAGAGAAACGGCAGAAGTATTCAGGTGAGATGATAGTAGATTCCCTTGAAAAGGAGATGGGTATTCTTCCTGAATCAGAGAAAACCTTAAATGAAAGAATTGTATTTATCAGAGGTGAAATTCATAAGGTTATGCTTGCACCAAATAATAACAGCAAATTATGGGCTGTCTCACGGGTAAGAGCACAGAAAATAATGCTTGCTATGAGAATTCTGAGCTATCCTCCTGATTATCTTAAAAAAAATCCTACTCTGGATCGATGTGGAGAAATAGTTGAGAGACTTATGGAAGATAAACAATCCGAAGCTATTCCCCCATACTGCATGCGAAAGGGAATAGTTCAATTTGGGGAGGCTTTCAGTCTTTCTGAAATTGATCCATCAGGCAAAATGTCAAGGAATGATTTACTCATCGAAACAACCAATTTTGGAGAGAGTGCGATACAGGAAATGCTGGACAATATCAATATAACTAACTTATATCCAGGGGGGGAGTTATTCTAGTTATTTTCTCTCTGATCTCCGCCCCAATATTGCAGTCTTTTAGGCGTAACCGATCCGGATACTTTTCCTCCCAGATTGTAACAGGAAGAATGTCTGCTCCACCATTAAGAACATCATCAACAGAGACCCCTTTGCCCAGCTTATTCAAAAAAAGCCGTCTCGATGTCGCTACCATCACAAATCCAACATCACCATAGGCTTCTGAAAAACCACCATCACCACATATAACCAGGCCTCCTGCTTTGACAGGGTCCTCATCCCTGTTAATCCGAACAGGTATGTGACCATTGTAAATTTTTAAAGGAGAGGAATACCGATCATCAGTAAAATCCTGCAGAATATCTGTTACCATCCTTTTCCCTTTTTCAGTATCATTCAAAAGTGTGTAATAGGGGGCTTTCTTCTCTTTGTGAGTACTGACATCCTCTATAATTAGTCTTGCAAAAGTCTGCATGGACATTTTCCCGAATGTCCACGAGTTCCTTCCTTTCCATCCCTGATAGAAGAGGTCGAGAAAGGCCTGAGGGGGATCCTCCATTTCAAATGACGATTTATAGATACTGGTCAGCGTATCAAATAGAGCACGTCCCTTGTATTCCCTGCCAAGAATATTCACTGGAGTAAGTTGCCCATTCTTATCTACAGGAATAATTGCGTGAAAACTCAGAATCCGATCCTGGATCCTGTAGAGTGCCCCGGCATGAGCAAGATGCTTCATCTGACGCTGCAGCCTTACATTGTTCTTAAACTGATAAACAAGGTCAGATAATAGGTTTTCCTCTGCAGAAGAGAGTCCAGCTGGAACTTCAGGATCTACAGATGGGAAATTCTGATCCAGAAGTCGGTGTACCTTATTATTTAAGGTACAGCACAGATCTCCTTTTCCATTAATAAAAAGCGATCTCAGAGGTGCTTCAATTTTAAGTTCTTCATTTCTGAAAGCCTCCAGTTTCCAGAGAATTACGGCAACAGCTTTTTGCATTTTTGCCAGCTCTTCCGCTGAGTAACGGCTGTCAATAACATCTGGTCCCGGATAAAAACCCGGTGCCGGAGCTGCAGTATAGCTTGTCTCTGCAAATTCTTTTAAGTTTTTAAGAGATATTCCATAATCCTCTTCAAGCAAAGCACTATAGCCATAACGCAGCTGGATCCTGACAAGATCACAGATTAACTCTCTGCTTCCAGCAGCTGCACCCATCCAGAGAAGATCATGGTTGCCCCAGTTTATCTCTATCTCAGGTGAATCTACTAAAAAATCCAAAATAGCCGCTGTATCCCGTCCCCGGTCGGGGATATCCCCATTGATAATATATTTGTGCACAAGCTGAATTCGAAACATAATTGTCAAATCCAGAATAACCTGAAGATGAATACCATTTTTATACAAACTCTGAATTAAAACCCTCTGATAAGGTCCGGTCCTGCTGCCTATTTTATCCTGATTCGAATTGCTGACAAGTTCATTAATTATTGCCGGAAAAGCAGTCCTGGCAACAGAATTATCAAAATCTTTACGTGTTAATTTAGAACCAGTATGGGAAACAAGCTTGGAAAGGCTGATGATATATTCAGAAGTTTTCACTAAATCAAAACTGTTCCGTATATCTTTCTTTTCCAGAAATTGTTCAGGATAGTAGCATAGCTTAAGCAGTTCCAGTGAAAACTTAGAATCAATATCAGGCAGAACTTCATTAATTTTTCGTTTTACGGTCCCCGCTTTGTTATTGATGATATGAAAAAATTTGTTACCCTGTCCATGAATATCGGCAAGATAACAGGTAGTTCCGGCAGGGAGTTCCAAAACAGCCATCAGCTCCGCTAATTCTGCAAATTTCTGTTCATGATTATTTTTAAGCATTCTTTAGTCTCCCAATAATGAGGTTGTCCTTATTTATCAACTTTCATTTCTATGTTTAAAATAATTTAATAAATTTTCTGTTACAATAGATCATTTAAAATTCCTTTCCAGGATTCAATTTTCTTATCTAAGGATATTGTATAAGCAGGACTTGTGGAAGGTAAAGTAATGAATCTCTTATCTACAACTTTCAGTCCAATTTCCTTCTTGAATATTTTAAAAGCCTTTTGTCCATTAAAAACTACTGCTTTAATATTTGGATAATTCTCAAATAAAGTATTTAAATCGTTGGCTTTTTCATTTTTTATATCTGAATCTAAACTTCCAATCCGATGGCAATTATCAATTACATCCCATAATGCAATATTATTATGTAAAAGAAATAATTTTTTATCTGTATAACCTGTACAAGGGATTTCTCCAAAAAGAGCAAATATTATTTCCCAGAATTGATTACGAACATTTGCATAATACTGTTGCTTTTCTAATGATTGTACTCCAGGTATAGTTCCTAAAATAATTATTTTAGATTGTCCATCAATAACTGGCTCAAAAGATTTGATACTATCCATTCTATCTCCATAATTCTACTTCAGAATATCAGTTTTCACTATATACAAACTCTCTGGATAACAGCATATTCTTCCTTTCTACTAATACAATACTTTTATATACTGGAAAAGAAAAAAACCAGTGTAAAATTCAGGACATCCATTCCATGTTAAGTTTTTTATGCTTTGCTGCACAATCCCTAAGATAGAGATTGATTAAATTTCTCAGGAATCATCCTTCAGATTCATGCTCCCATTAGGCTCCTGTGATGATTCATGCAGTTAAAATGATAAAAAGAGAAGGCCATTAAAGCTAATAAACAGAAGATAAGCACTATTTAATTAATTATAGTGAAAATATCTGTAATATGGAGTATAATTAATTAAAGATGTTCTATTCTGGAGGATTGTTATGAAAAAAATTATCTTTGTTGGAATTATTATTTTACTGATTATTCCTGGAGCTTTTGCTCAATTAAGACTGGATCTGGCGATTGATGTACCAGTCAAAATAGGTGTATCTGTATCGGATCTGGATGGCGGATCATCAAATGAATCTATAGATGTATTGGAGTTTGGCACATTCCCTGTTCCTGAAGCTCTGTTTGCATACCAGACAAGCCTTGGTCCGGTAAAAGTAGGAGGTGGTATAAGAGTTTTCTCACTCATCCTCGAAAGCATTGCATGGCCCCATGTTTACACAGAGCTGGATTTATCACCAATTGTTATCAATGCTGGAATAGGTGGTGGTGGATTTATGATGTTTGGACTGTATAATAATATGGATACAGCAAACTTATTTATTCCTGATATGCATGTTGCATACAAATTTGGAGATACTTTCAGACTGGGTATTGGTGCTATGGGTTTTACAGGTAGTGATCTTGGTTCAAACGGATTCCCATATATTATTTATCTTACTGGTCGGTTTTCTATTCTGTTTGATAAAGATAAATAAGCTGCACCACTTCTCCTTCGATAGAATGAATTGGATTCGAACTGTTCTTTATCCGGTAAATTGCTATGCAATAGTAGAATTTTGATAAAATTTTAACAAAATTTGTTGCAGTATTGGTATTCACACCTTATACTAATAGTAGTTTGATAATAAGGAGAAGTAAATGAAATTACCAAAAACATTGTTAATTGGACTCGTTCTGGGAGTTGTGCTGACTGGTATGCTTTTTGCTGCTGGTGCAAAAGAGGCAGAACTGGGAACCGAAGAAAACCCAATTGTATGGGCCTTTGTTCCTTCAGGAGAAATGGAGAGAGTTACAGCAGGTGCTCAGGCAGTTGCAGACATGCTTCATGACAAGACCGGATACTATTTCAATACTACTGTAGCAACCGAGTATGCCGGCGTTATTGAGGCTTTAAAGAGTACCCCACCTTCTGCCCAGATGGCTTCATTGGCTACCTTCGCTTATGTAATGGCTGCTGACAAGGGT
>DAOWMA010000149.1 GCA_030643345.1 Spirochaetaceae bacterium | reverse complement strand
ATTTGACGCATAATAACAATGAAAGATTAAAAAATCAACGTCTTGTCTATTTTTACTTCAGACAGTATATTGTCTTCTACGAAAGGAGCGGATAGTGAGAATCTTTGTATCATTTCTGGCAGCAGCAGTACTGCTGGCTGGTTGTACTACAACTACTACCATAACAGACAAGCAGGATTCAGCAGAAAATGAGCTGGAAGTAGAGCTGACTCCTTATGAGAGTATAGGGTTTTATATGAGTATCGGAGATCCTTTAAAGGCTTTGGAATCCTTCAATACAGCCTATTCTGAAAATCCTGACAGCATAGAAACAAAGATTCTGCATTCCTCGCTTTTATTAACAGCAGGGCAGTTAGATGAAGCAAGGTCCGCTTTAAATGAAGTACTGTCTGAAGATGCAGGTAATATCAAGGCCCTGTTTAACATGTCATTTCTTGAAGGTATGGCAGGAAACACGGCTGCTCAGGAAGAGCAGCTTAATTTAATTCTCGAAGCAGATTCTGAAAATGCTGAAGCTCTCTCGTATCTTGGTGAAATATTTCTTACAGAGAAAAAGTATGATAAGGCGGAAGAGGTTTTTCAGAAGAGTATAAATTCTGATGAGGATAATATTGTTGCCAGAGTTGGTTACGGTAATCTGCTGCTCAGAGATAAATCGTATGAAGAATCTATTAAACAATTTGATCATGTAGTGGAAACAAATCCTGATTATTCATTTGCCTGGTCTGACAGGAGCAAGGCACGGGCCGGTCTAAGCGATGCCGGAGGGGCTATAGCTGATCTGACGAAAGCAATTGAACTTAATGGTGACTACTACTGGAACTATGTTGACAGGGGGAAACTGCTTCTTTTTGTTAATGACACTGAAGGTGCTTTAAATGATTTTAACCGAGCAATTGAGATTGATCCCGATTTCTTTTATGCCTATGTGTACAGGGCCGGGATAAATAAGGACATAAATATGGATGCAGCTGCCTCTGACTACAATAGAGTTATTAAGCTTCGTCCCGATTATTATTATGCCTATGAACCTCTTGCAATTATAGAATATATGAAAGGGAATTACGGCCGGGCATCGGAGCTGTTTGAAAAAACCAGTAAAAGCTTTCCTGAGGACCCTTCATATATTCTTTTAGCAGGTATTTCCAAATATGCAGATGGAGATAAGGAAGGCGGAATTGATATTATTAAAGCTTCGATGAATAAAATATCCGGTGATAACTATTTTTATGATATTGCCAGAATGTTTTCAGAACCCGGATATGATTCCTGGCTGGTAAATAAATTAACAAGAGAAACAAAAAAACCGTTAAAAGTCAGGGTTTTATTTTATGTTGCTACATATTATAAACTTCAGGGGAATACAAGACTTGCCAATACATATTTTCTGGAAGTTGCAGATGCAAAAATATATGGAATGTTTGAAACTGATCTGGCAGAGTGTGAACTTAAAAAATATAATGATTGATTAGGATAGAGAGGAGAAAAATCTTGAAGGAAAGTGACACTATAACTCCATTAATGCTTGGAGACAGGGAAATTATTCTTGTAGGAACAGCGCATATATCCAAAGACAGTATCGATGAAGTGAGAAAAATAATTGAAGAAGAAAAGCCGGACCATGTATGTGTTGAAATAGATACTTCCAGATATAAGACCATGACAGAGGGTCAAAACTGGGAAAATATGAAGATAGACAAGGTTTTAAAGGAAAGAAAGGGGTTTCTTCTTCTTGCCAATCTTGTACTTACCTCATTTCAAAGGAAAATGGGCAAAAATCTGGGAGTAACTCCCGGTGAAGAAATGAAGGCGGCTATTGAAGTATCAAAAGAAGCCGGGATACCTTTTTCGTTCAGTGATCGTGAGATACAGGTTACCCTTCGCCGGGCATGGTCAAAATCATCCTTCTGGAATAAGAATAAAATGCTTGCGGCTATGATATCCTCAATCTTTTCCAAAGAAGAGCTGTCTGAAGAAGAGATTGAAAAACTAAAAGAAAAAAGTGCCCTGGAAGATATGATGGAAGAGCTCGCAAATTATCTTCCTTCTGTAAAAGCAGTCCTTATCGATGAGAGAGATCAGTATCTGGCGACAAATATATTTACAGCTCCCGGAAAGAAGATAGTAGCTGTAATAGGGGCCGGTCATGCAAAGGGAATAGTTAAATGGCTGAATGATTTAAATGAAAATAAAGTTTCAAAAGATCTTACCGGAATTAATCTGGTCCCTGAACCCTCTAAAATAAAGAAGTTTATTCCCTGGCTTATCCCGGCAGTAATTGTTTCTCTTATGGGTTTTGGATTTTATAAGTCAGGCTGGAATAAGGGTGTGGAGATGTTTTTCTACTGGTTTATGGTAAACGGTATTCTCTCCGGATTAGGAGCATTAATTGCCCTTGCCCATCCACTGACAATTCTTCTTTCTTTTCTTGCGGCACCTTTTACATCACTCAATCCTACAATAGGAGTGGGTATTGTTGCAGGATTATTTGAGGGTTTTATACGAAGGCCCCGGGTGTCGGATTTTGAAAACCTTCCCTCGGATATACTTACTATACGTGGTTTTTTCAAAAATAGATTTACCCATGCTCTGGTGGTTTTTTTCTTTTCCAGTGTCGGCAGTTCAATCGGGACTTTTATTGCTTTTCCGTTTTTGCTTAATTTGATTCGCTAACTCATTGGGCAGCCGCAAGGGTCGGTAGCCCGACCATTTTGGCTGCCCCTACGGTTTGCTGAATAATAATTTTATACTTTCAGATATGTTTTTGGATCCTGTGTAGATCCCGTTTTTAGACGTTGCATGCAACGTCTCTACGGGGACCGGACCGATGAATTTTGTAAAACCCATTTCCAGGGCGGTTTTTATTCGTCTTTCCATGTGTGCTGTTGGACGTATTTCTCCGGCAAGGCTGATTTCTCCTGCTACAGCTGTTTCTTTTGGGAAAGGGATCCCCGTTCTCGCTGAATAAAGGGCGCAGGCAAGGGCAAGTTCTATTCCTACTTCATTGAGACGCATCCCCCCGGCTACATTCACATAGATGTCCTGATCGGCAAAACGCAGCCCAAGGTTTTTTTCAAGAACTGCTGCAATTCGGGATACCCTGTTATTATCTATCCGGTCGGAGTATGTCCTTGAAAAACCGCTCTTTGCCGGTACTGTCAGTGCCTGGATTTCCACCATTAAAGCTCTTGTTCCCTCGAAAACAGGAACTGCGGCAATCCCCGGAGGCATACCGTCATCCCGCTGAATAAGAAAAAGGGTAGACGGCTCTTTTACTTCTTTTAATCCTGAGGCTTCCATAGTAAAGAGACCAAGTTCATCAACTGATCCAAATCTGTTCTTTGCTGCTCTTACAAAGCGTATTCCGGAGTTTGAGTGGTCAAAGTAGAGTACTGTATCTACCATATGTTCTACAATTTTTGGTCCTGCAATAATTCCCTCTTTGGTAACATGAGCAATAAAAAAGAGAGCGGCATTGTTGTTTTTACTCCAGGTGATAAGTGCGTGGCCGCAGTATTTTACCTGGTTGACTGTTCCCGGGACCTTTCCGGCTTCTTCTGCAACAACTGTTTGTATGGAATCCAGTATTATCAGTTCCGGTTTTGAATTTTCAAGGGTTTCGAGTATTCTTCCCAAATCCGATTCAATAAGAACTTCTATCTTTTCAGATTTTACACCAAGTCGGTCAGCTCTCATTTTAAGCTGACCGGCGGATTCTTCACCGGATATGTATAGTATTTTTCCGGAATTCCCGGGATTCGTATCTATCTTAACTGACCCTGCAATCTGCATCATCAGAGTGGACTTGCCAATTCCGGGTTCTCCTCCGAGAAGAATTGCAGAGCCTCTCATTATACCGCCCCCCAGAACTCTGTCTACTTCCGCAAACCCTGAGCTGAAACGGGGGACTTCGGAAGTGTCCACGTCGTGGAGCATTACCGGGCCTTTGGAGGAGATCCCCGGAGATTGATTAACTATAGAACTTAGTCCGGTGACACCGCTTTCGGTTATCGTTATCTGCTCCATGGTGTTCCATTTCCCGCAGGAGGGGCATCTTCCCAGCCACTTGGGGTCCTGATGACCACATTCGATACATTCAAAAACTGTTTTATTTTTTGCCATGATAACCTCTGGTAGAAATTCTGTAATCCACATCTTTTTATACATGGAAATTAGTGTTTATGCGAGGGGGAGGGTATAGTTGCTATAAATAGTTTTGTATGGTATTTTTTCTTTGTAAGTGATTATTGATGTTTTGGAGGGAAATATGGATTTTAATGTAAAAGATCTTAACCTTAATGAATGGGGAAGGAAAGAGATAATTATAGCAGAGAAAGAGATGCCGGGATTAATGTCAATACGTGCAAAATATGGAAGGGACAAACCTCTTAAAGGGGCACGGATTACGGGTTCTCTCCATATGACAATTCAAACTGCCGTACTTATAGAAACGCTGATAGAATTAGGTGCGGATGTTCGGTGGGCAAGCTGTAATATTTTTTCCACTCAGGACCACGCTGCAGCCGCAATAGCAGTTGGACGTACTGGAACAGTAGATAACCCTGCAGGAATTCCTGTGTTTGCCTGGAAGGGGGAAACTCTGGAAGAGTACTGGGATTGTACATACAAAGCACTGTCATTTCCAGGTGGGAAAGGCCCAAATCTTGTTGTTGATGATGGCGGAGATGCCACACTTATATTACATAGGGGTTATCAGCTGGGAAAGGGCAGTAAATGGGCCTTTGGACCTGCAGAATCTGAGGAAGAAGGTGTAATTAAGGCCCTTCTGCAGAAGATTAACAAAGAGGATGCCGGGCGATGGCAGGCTCTTACGGGTGAGTGGAAGGGTGCTTCTGAAGAGACAACTACCGGAGTGCATAGATTATACCATATGAAAGAAGCGGGGACCCTTCTTGTTCCGGCTATAAATGTTAACGACAGTGTAACAAAATCCAAGTTTGACAATCTGTACGGCTGCAGGGAATCTCTGGCGGATGGTATAAAAAGAGCCACAGACGTTATGATAGCCGGTAAGGTAGTAGTAGTATGCGGTTATGGCGATGTTGGTAAAGGCAGTGCTCATTCAATGAGGGGGCTTGGGGCCAGGGTAATTATAACTGAAATCGATCCAATCTGTGCGCTTCAGGCAGCTATGGAAGGTTTTGAAGTTACAACTGTGGAAGATACCCTGAACAGAGGGGATATTTATGTTACAACAACAGGAGATATGGATGTAATAACTGCCGAACACATGTCAAAGATGAAGGACCAGGCAATAGTCTGTAATATCGGTCATTTTGATAATGAAATACAGGTGGCAAAACTAAAAGCCTGGAAGGGTATTAAGCATATAAATATCAAGCCTCAGATGGATAAGTATCTCTATGAAGACGGACATGCAATTTTTCTGCTGGCAGAGGGGCGGCTGGTTAATTTAGGATGTGCAACAGGCCATCCATCCTTTGTAATGTCTGCTTCTTTTACAAATCAGGCACTTGCACAAATCGATCTCTGGGAGAAGAGAGATAAATACGAAATAGGTGTATACAGATTACCAAAGTATCTGGATGAAGAAGTGGCCCGGTTCCATCTTGAAAAAATTGGTGTTAAGCTGACAAAGCTCAGCAAAGAGCAGGCGGATTATCTGGGAATAAACGTTGATGGACCGTATAAGGCAGATCATTACAGGTATTAGGAAGAAGGTGAATAGGCAGTAGAGACGCAGGATCTTGCGTCTCTACTGTGAATTGGGGGTAGATAATGGATAAGAATT
>DAOWMA010000390.1 GCA_030643345.1 Spirochaetaceae bacterium | reverse complement strand
ATATCATAACTGCTGCTCACTCTGTATTAAATAGACAAATACTTTTCACACAGCCTGAAAGGAGGTGGTTTTATGAGTTATAATAAAACCGGTCGATCCGGCTGCTGTTATTTCACTGGATGATGATGATTTTGACAGATTTTAATAGAGCAACAACACAGGGCAGGTTTCAAACCTGCTCCGTGTCAGTAATTATACAGGAATAGTAATTCTATACTCTGTACCATGTCCCCTGTTAATCTCTATTTTCCCATTTATCTGCTGAGCCAACCCATTAATAAGCAGGAAGCCTATTGAATCATTCCGGCTTATCTCGCTTTCTTCCGGGAGTCCGACACCATTATCCCTTATTGTTAAAACAATTTTCTCAGGTGAAATCTTAATGAAACTTACATATAACTCAGGTGAATCTATATTTGTAAATGCATGCTTCAGAGCATTGGAAATTATCTCATTAACAATCATACCAAGAGGAATTAAAAGATCCAGATCAAGGTTAATTTCCATAATTTCTTTTATTACAGTTATATCAGCTGCCCCATAACCGTAACTGTCAAGGAGTATTATTATAAGTTCTTCTATATAGGTTTGAACACTAATGTCTTTCAGGCTTTCACTTTTGTACAGATGCTCATGAATAAGAGCCATGGACCGCACTCTGTTTTCACTGCTTTGGAGCAGACTGCATACATATTCATCTTCAATGTTCATGGACTGAAGAGAAAGAAAGGAGGATATTATAGCCATGTTGTTCTTTACTCTATGGTGGACCTCTTTAAGAAGTACTTTTTTCTCTTCCACCGATTCCTGCAGCTTCTCTTCCATTAACTTCCTTTCGGTTATATCAACAACAAGAGCAATAAAACCAATAACTTTCCCTTCCTGATCAATAAGAGCCTTATTGTACCACTCACAGGTAATTCGTCTTCCATCCTTTGTAATATTATCATTTATGCTTTTTATCCCTTTATCATCACTTACAGATCCATCAATCAGCTCTTTAAAAATATTCTTTATCCCGGAAATAATTTCAGGAGGGACGATAATTTCATCACTCCTTCCTAAAATCTCCTCTTTGGAATATCCAAATATTCTTTCTGCAGCAGGATTCCAATAGATAATTTTTGATTCAAGATCATATTCCAGGTAGCCAAGGGGAGACTGCTCCCTCTGTAGAAAAAGACGCTGTTCAGATCCAAATGTTTTTGCGTCTGCCTCCTGTTTATTTTTTATCATCCGGTTCATATCTTCGGCAATAGAAGAGAATGACTTATACCGAATACCAGATATGTCAATCTCCTTACTCTCCATACTGGCACTGTCAAAATAACTGGAGAATAATTGGATTTTCCCTGAAACCTTTTCTGTAAATTGTTTAAATATGAATTGAATAATAATTAAAAGGGATAAAAATACAAGAATCAGGAATAAAGTGATCAACCCTGATTTTTTTATCTCTGCTTTCCGGAGAGCAGCAATATCATCCTCTATGGAATCCAGATATACACCGGAACCAACCATCCACTCCCAGTCAGATACACCCTTTATAAACGACACTTTGGGAGAATTGCTCTTTGTAGAAGGCTTATTCCAGAAATAGTAGATAAAATCACCTTCAGCATTCTGAACAGCCAGCCTCATTTCCTGGACAAACTTAACACCATCAGGATCTGAAATATTCCAGATATTCTTCCCCTCAAGTTGTCTTTGAGTATCATTTAACAAAGTTGTACCCTTATAGGTTACAATAAAAATATAACCATCATGTTCCTTCCCAAATCTTATCTTCCTTACTGATTTAATAATATCCTCTTTGGAAATTCCTGCCTCTTTTGCCAGAATAATAAACATAACAGCATTCTCTACCTGTGTCCGGATAATCTGCTTTTGTTTATCTGTATATTCAGATTGTATTTTTTTTGTTTCACTTTGAACCAGTACAGCCCGATCAATTAATCCTACTAAAGCAAAAACAAGTGCCCCTATTGTAAAAATTATTACTGTTTTCCTTCGAATGGATAGGACAAGATCGACTTTTTCTTTTATCCGCTTCATTTATTCAGATCCTTAGCACTAACCATGATTAAATACTAATTGAACCCGCTGCTGATTGCAAATTTTATTGTGAGTATTTTATTAATTTTTCGGGGAATATAGACATTGCGGTTTAGACCCTGCGGAATTCGATTTGCCAGTGCCGGCCGGTGCCAATATTGTAAGCCCTGGCGAAATTTCCCTGATTTATTGCAATGGCCATGTTGTAAACCGAATTTACATAGATTATCTGTTCACTGGCGTAGACATCGGCAAAAGATTTTCCATAGGTAATCCTGTTATTATAAACCATGGTAGAACCATTGCGAATAGCTACCTCAACACTGTCTCCATGCTTAAACCCAACTCCGACAAAAACATCCCGTGGAATATTTGTCCACAAACTGCCGAAACGGACATCCAGTATATCAATAGCCCCTTTTACATAGTTCTGCCCCTTTTCAACTTTACCTACTTCCAGTTCAACTGTTAAAGCCAAATCCACAGT
>DAOWMA010000259.1 GCA_030643345.1 Spirochaetaceae bacterium | reverse complement strand
TCATTTACATGGAACCCTCTGTACCCGGAAGCTGTCGGACGATTCTCAAAAGGGGTCCGAATTGTAACTGGTTTTTCACCAATAAATTTTAACGCTTTAAAGGGCTTTAATATACTCCCTTTTTTATTTTCAGACATTTATCACTCCTTTACCTGTCAACTGCCGGTGGACATCCATCAAGACTAAACATAACCTGTGAAGCATCTTCAATCCTGGTCCCAACAAGAAGGTTCTCCAAAACATGCACAGCATGGGTCGTCGAAGCACCGCGTACATGAACACGGTAAGGTTTTCGTCCGCCGTCACTTACCATATAATAAGCATACTCACCCTTTGAAGATTCTGTTCTTACATAAGCATCCCCGGCCGCAACATTCCACTTGAGGGGATTCGGGATCTTGTTCCAAACCAATCCTGAAGGAATTTTATCAATTATCTGACGAACAATACTGATACTCTGCTCTATTTCTTTTCTGCGAACTATCATCCTGGCATAAGCATCACCATCAGTCATAGTGGGTATATCAAATTCAAGCTTTTCATAAATTTCATAAGGATCATCTTTTCGTACATCTGCTGCAACACCGCAGGCCCTGAGATTCGGCCCTGTAACACCCCAGCTTACTGCTTGTTCTTTTGTTAAAACACCAATTCCTGTTGCTCTCTTTATAAAAAGTGCATTATTTATGGCCAGATCATCATAATCCTGCAGACGGCTTTCTATATAGTCCATAACATCCAGAACACGTCCTTCAAAACCATCCGGAAAATCTCTGCGCACGCCTCCGGGAAGCTGATAGATATGGTAGACTCTTCCTCCTGTAAGTTCTTCAAAAAGCTCTAAAATACGGTCACGGTCCGCAATAGTCCAGTTTGGAAATGCATACAGTCCTGTGGTGGCCGCATGTCCACCAATGGCAAAAAGATGGGAAGCCAGGCGTGAAAGCTCCAGTACAAGAGTTCTAATCCATTTTGCTCTTTCAGGGACCTCTATTCCGGCAATTTCCTCTATAGCTCTGGAATAATTATTCTCATTAGGGTCCGGGTCGGGAACACAGATACGACAGACTATTGCAATATTCTGAATAAACAACCTTTCTTCCATAAGCTTCTCAAAACCACGGTGAAGATACCCGGCATCTGTCTTTGCACCTACTATTTTATCACCCAGCAGCTTGAGCTTAAGTGAAAAGTTACCTTCGATCCCGGGATGGTTGGGACCGATAAAAAGTTCATAATCTCTTACTTCGTCTATTTTACTCATTAGCCTCTCCTGCTGCTGTCATATCTTTCAACCACTCAGGATCATATTCTCTATAATGGAAAAAGTTCAGTGCATATTCACGTGTAATAAAATCTTTACGCATTGGGGGAGGTCCATGCCATTCGGTAAGGATAAATCTTTCCATATCCTCACTGCCGTCAAAGTAAACACCGAACATTTCATGTATATCCCGTTCAAAAAATTTCGCAGGCTGCCATAAATTCGATATTGTCTCAAAATGAGACTCCTCTTCCCTGGGTATGCGAATCTTTGCCATTACAAGAACTTTCTCATCATAGTTCCAGAAATGATAGATAAGTTCAAACTCATTATCCTGTAACCAGTCAACACAACTGATGGCAGACAGATGGAGAAAATTCCATTTTTTCTGCATCCGTACAGCAAAATTATATAGTTTGTCTGACGACATTTTAACTTCAACACGCCGTGCTTTCTTAATAGTAAAAGCAGCTTCCGGGAATTCCGGCTGCATTTTGTCAATAATAGAATTCTCTAATTCATATTCCATATGCTCACTTCCCCCTATTTAATATTAAACATGGCAGCATCAGCTTTAATATCATTGTACGTCTCAATAGGACCTTCAAAAGTTCTGTCCTGGTTTGCTTTATAGAAATCATAGTTCTTATAATAATCTTTCCAGGAATTAGCTTCACCCCGGTCAATTTTAGCAATCAAATCATTAAATGAGGCGATAATTGCTTCGGGACGGGGCATACAACCGGCGATGTACGTTTCAACCGGAAGATACTGATCAAGGCACTTCATCGTTGAATAACTGTTCCAGTACATACCGCCGTTTATGGTACATGAACCAAATCCAACAACATACTTCGGAGCCTGCATCTGCTCGTAGGTAAGTACAACTCTTTTTAATGTTTTTACCGAAAGATATCCGGTAATAAGAAGGATATCAGCCTGCCGTGGTGTAACCATAGGACTAATTCCAAAACGTTCCATATCAAACCGGGCAGTCATAGTCGGCGGCAGTTCAATAGCACCGCATCCGGTACAATAGTGAAGCATCCACAGAGAACGCTTACTGAGCTTATTTGATATCTTCTCCCAGACACTCCGCTGGGTTAATTTTTCTTCCATTTATTTTGCTCCTTAGAAGATGATAAAAAGGACACCTATTACCGCCATTGGTAGTGGTATCCTCCACATAAATCTAACAGCATCATCTGTTCTGAATCTGCCGAATACTGCATTAACACTTAGAAGCACCGTAAAAAGAACAAATAATTTTATTATGTATTCAAACCAGTTTAAGGCACCCCCAAGAAACAGATTGATATAAATTGTAAGTTCAACGACAACAGCTATAGCGTGCTGTATCATCATAATTCCCAGATATTTGCCGCCCATCTCTGTCATAGGACCTGTTGCAATCTCATGAGGTGCAACCATAACTTCGAAAGGTTTCTCTCCAAGCATTCCCTGAAGAGCAATTAGTGCAGCAACACCAAGAAGCGGATTTGTAAGAAGCCCCCATCCTAAAAAGCCGCCGGCCTGCTGTATGTTTATTAGATCATACATAGATGTTGTATTATTAAGCATAGCCATCCCGATAAATGTAAGAAAAAATGGAATATCATACCCTGCCAGCATCATGAGAGCTCTGGAAATACCAATACTTCCATTTGGATTTGCTGTTTCACCTACTCCAAGGGCCATACCAAGGGCGGGTACAAGCAGCACATACATAATCACAAGTACATCTCCGTACTGGGCAAAAAAATGAAAACCCGGAACAGGTACAAAATACAGTGTTAGAAGTGTTCCTCCCAGAAGCATCAGGATAGAGATATCATGCATCCATCCATGGGAAATATTTGTTTTTTTATTCATCAGCTTAAAAATATCGTAAAAAACCTGCTGAACAGGAGGGCCGTAGCGCCTTTCAATCCGGGCAATAAATTTTCTGGAATACCCGAGCATAAATACTCCAATAATAAATATAATTATTGGAAGAAATATTATCCATAGTACTGTGTTCATATCATCAGTTCCTTAAGAAAAATAATGGTTATTACAAAAGCAGTTAATATATAAACAGCGTAAGTATTAATCACACCTGTATATATCCTTCTAACATATTCACTGACAGCATCAACTAAACCGACTACACTCCGTTCTGTACGCTCAATAATCTTCTTTCGATACGGATCAATAACATGTTCAATAGCGGCATAGAATTGGTAATTAAAATTGTAGGCCACATCTTTGTTTAAAAAGTGTCCACCTGCATAATTATTATACTGGCTCACATGTTTTCGCCTGCTGCCCAGAAGGTAGATGATCCAGGTAACGGCAAGACCACCCATAAATAATGCTGTTAGAACAAGCATATTAAGCTGACCTGAATCGGAAGCTATCCCATGCAGAGAGTATGGAACTGCGACCAGGCCAAGGGAGGTTTGTATTTTTGCAATCAACCCCATTGCAAGTCCGGGATAAATACCAAGGCCGAAAACAACTATCATAAGTATCCACATAGGCAGCTGCATACTAAAAGAAACTTCCTTAATATCGTTGTATCTTTCAGGGAGCTGACCCAGAAACATATTATGAATAAGCTTATATACCGAAAGGATAGTACCAAGAGTACCAATTACAACAGCAATTGCCAAAAATGGATATCCGGACATAATAAAGGCTTTAAATATAAAACATTTTGAAACAAAACCGTTCATAGGAGGCAGCCCGGCAAATCCTATT
The DNA here is from genome assembly GCA_030643345.1 of Spirochaetaceae bacterium. GTDB lineage: Bacteria > Spirochaetota > Spirochaetia > B11-G9 > B11-G9 > JAJRQE01. Next base: position 40 of record DAOWMA010000259.1, on the reverse strand, counting down.
ATAACAAAAAGCAAAGCAAGATAAGAAACAGGCATCTTTT
>DAOWMA010000176.1 GCA_030643345.1 Spirochaetaceae bacterium | reverse complement strand
GTCTCCGGTTTAAATTGTCCCTGTCCCTTCACCTGCCATGAGCAGTGGCTGTAGCTGCCAATCTTTCCTGCACCGGCATCAAAAACGGTTGATTTTACTTTTTCCAGACTCTCTTCAGGAACATAGGTTACAAGCAGATACATTTTGCCTCCATAAATAACTGAGTTTAATTTAAAAACAATTTAAAATCCCGGCAGCTTAAAACGCATTACTACCTCTCCTGTTTCACGGTCAATTTCTATAGTTTTTTTATTGCTATCTTTAGAAAGGGCCTTCCCTGTTGCCATCATGGAAAGTGAGTTGAGGAAGTCCATTCCCTGGTTTAAAACTGTTTCCATTTGTTCTGTTGAAGCTGTTTTCTGATCCCCGGAACTTTTTGCTTTCTCTCCCAGGTCATTTTCACTTAGTATTTCTTCTTCAAACTCCTCCGCACTTATATCTATTTCAGAGTCTTTTTCACGGAAAATTTCAGGGTTAAGATAGTGGGGAGTCATCTCGTCAAGCTCAGGTTTTTCTTCTGCATCTATGGGACCGGTATCAATCTCAATTTTTTCTCCATCAAACATCGCTCGTATTTGATTTATAAACTTATTTTTATTTTCCCTGCTAAGGTCGACATCATCTCCTGCTCCCTCCAAAGCTGCGTCAAATAGCTCCTGTTTAAGATTGATTCCAGCATAGACCTTCTCTTCTATGGATTTCTTTGTTATTAAATTAATGACATTAACTACTGTGTGTTTTTGACCAATTCGATGGATTCTTCCAATGCGCTGATTAAGTTTTGCCGGATTCCAGGGAAGTTCGAAATTTATAACACAATCCGAGTTTTGCAGGTTAAGTCCAACTCCACCTGCATCGGTGGATAGAAAAACCATACATTCCGGATTTTCATGAAATTCATCTATCAGCAATTGCCTTTTTTCTACAGGTACCTTCCCGGTAAACTCAACAAAGTCTATACCCAGTTCAGAGAGTACTTTCCCAATAAGGTATGTCATTGTTGTCCATTCGGAGAAGATGACAATTTTCCTCCTGTTATCTATAACCAGATCTTTCAGTATGGTAACAAGTTCTACCAGTTTTGGCGAAATATTAGTCTTTTTATCGATCAGATAGGTGGAGTCACAAACCATTCGCATTGAAAGAAGGATTTTCTGTATAAGTTTTATGTCCATAGGGGTTAGGACTTTCTTGTTGATAATTTTAAAAAGGCTTGACATATATCCCTGGTGGATCTCTTCCTGCTCGGCGGAGAGATCGAAATAGTAGTTGTTCTCAATCTTTTCAGGAAGATTATCAATTACATCAATCTTTTTTCTTCTTATAAGCAGAGGCTGGATCTTCTCATATACAGAAGTCAAATTCCGGTATCCGAGGACCTTGTTTTTCCTTTGAGTACTCAGATTAAAATGATGGGCGGCAAAAGCCCATAGAGGTGTAAGAAGAGTGGGGTCTGAAAACTGAACAATACTGTAGAGGTCCTCAAGTTTATTTTCCAGGGGTGTTCCTGTAATTATCAGTGAATGATTATGAGGTATCGATTGAACAGCCTTATGGGTTTTTGTCTCAAAGTTTTTTATTCGCTGGGCCTCATCCAGAATTACAAAATCAGGATGCCATTCGGAAACTGTAAGTTTGTCCCGCATAAGAGCTTCGTAGTTTGTAATTTTAAAGAAAGCTGTACTCTCAGAGTAGAGCCTTTGTCGTTTTTGACGACTCCCTGAAATAATAAGGGCAGATGCATCGGTAAATTTCTCTATCTCTTTTTTCCATTGGCTTTTTAAAGATGAAGGGCATACTACCAAAATCTTTTCAAATCCAAAAATTTGTTTTTTCAGCAATGCTATGCTAATAGCCTGGAGTGTTTTACCAAGACCCATTTCATCTGCAATAATAGCGGCTTTTTTAAATACAGCAAAGCGAACCCCATCTTCCTGATAGGGATAAAGTTCTGTTTTTAGAAATGAAAAATCGATTGGGTTATTCTTTTCCAGTTTTCGTATCTCTTTCTGATAAAGCAGGCCGTTTATTCGTTCCAAAAGATAATCATCGAACTGAAGAATATTTGTGGTATCATCTGTACGGGAGTATAAATTGTATAAACCGTTAATACTCTCACGGGTGTATACACCTTTTTCATTAAACAGTTTTTGTATCTCATTATCAATTACAGTGTCTTCAATTTGCTCATAGTAGCAAACAGGTCTGTTGAGTCTGGAATTCCAGGATAAGTGAACAAATGGGAAAGTCTCTTTTTCTGCCTGATCTTTAAAGGTCTTATCTTCCAAAAACTTGTTGTAAACAAAAATAAGATGTTTGCAGGTATCCAGGTGATTAGTAGCAAAGTCAGGGCAGGTACAGTGACCGCTTTGTTCTGCAGGGTTGTAAACTGTTACAGTGTACTCTTTACCTTTCGATGTTTTTACTGTGTGGTATCCCTTGTATGTGTCACCGGGGATAAGGGTAAACTCTTCTTTTTTTGCCCTTTTCTTTCGGGCATCCTGCTTCTGCTTTAATCTCTTCAGGGGTCAAATATTTGCTGGATTTCCCTTCTTCAGATATTAGCTTTTGCTCCCGTTTTTTGCGTTCTGCAATATCCATACATGCTGCTACAACATGTTTACACCCCTTATGAGGGTAAGGGCAGGTACATGATTCAACTATCAATTTGTCCTTAACATGAATGGAAACTTCGTAGTCTCCATAACTACCGTCAAAGGTGTAGAGATATTGATCTTTATCATCATCCTTTTCTGTTAAAGTGTAGTTTCCAAGAGCAAAAATATTTTCTCCTCTGGTAAAAATAGTACTGGTTTTGGCAATTTCATTCTTAATAACAGTGTATGTAAGATTCATAAACTCTCCAATTTTATTATCTCCTAACCCCGAAGGTTCTCTTCCATATACATCTGCAGTTCTATCATTCTTTCCATAAGATTTTCCCGGGATGCTTCGGGGAAATTCGACAATACAAGCTCTTTTGTAAACAGTTTTGCAATATACTTTAGTTTTCTGGATTTTGATTTGGATGCATAGATAAAATCTGCATGGCCGTTATTTATTATAATCAATGATGTTGCCGCATCGAAACGGCTCCTCCATAGTTCCCCGGCTGCTTTCTGAAAAGTATAACCCGGCAGGCCTTTTTTTGTACTGCCGTCAGAACTACCTGTGGTTTTATCTTTGTCAATAAGTTCTTTGGTTACTGTAATAATACATTCTGCAAGGCACTCTCTTTCATCCTGAGTAACAATAGCCCCCACTGAAATTATTCCAGGTTCATAAGGAGCACTAAATTGAACAAACTCCTTGTCCGGGCTGTCTATAACTCCTTCCCCTTCATCCACATACCATTTGACAGAGTATCCGCTGTCAAGCTGTCGTTTACTCTTATCTCTGGCAATAATTCTTAATTTCTTTTTATCACCAACACCAATAATTAATGAGGAAGGAGATATAATTGCTGAATAGAGGGGGCCTGCAATTTCAAAAAACTCTTTTTGCCCGGACCCGGATTTCTCTTCTATTTCTTTGGATATATAGACTGGATCTGCAGAGAGATCACTTTCATCACCGGATGTCAGCATAGGACTTTTTTTAACAATTTCAAGTTTTTTCCCCGGTTTTATCTGCAGCCAGCTGTACTCTTCCTGAGGCAGATGATGAAAGGCATCCTGAAGGGCTTTTGTAATTCTTTTAAGGATATTTTTACTTGCTTTGTCATCTTCAGCTCTTTTTTGTTCGTCAATAATATCTATAAGGAAATCTTTCAAAGGGTCCAGGGAAACTACAAAGCTTTCCCAGGCATCATCATAGATAAATCCATCCCGTGTGCCTGGTGTCAGCTGAATAAAAGAAGTATCAATTATTCCCTCCAGATAGGGAGAATTCCAGGGATGACAATTGAAGTTTTCTATTTTACTTATTGACGGCATTACCCGTGTGCCCAGTTTATATAATCCAATCTGATTTTCCGGTAAGGGTTCGTTCAGATACAATTCACAGTATATTTCCCCCAGGGGGTTTCTGATTACAGGAATATCATGGAGCAAGCGTCCTTTAAACTTTCTGGGTTCTACAAGGAATTCTTTTCTGCTTGTTCGGTCAAGTATTTTTATTGTCACACCGGTCCTGCTGATTCTGTCCCGAAGCTCACTTGCAAGATAATTCTGGATTTTCTCACCGGATAGCTGTTTAACTCCCGATAGTATTGGTTTGATAACCAGCTCTGTTCCGGTAGGGGAGAATAGGGAAGGTACATCTCTAATCTGATAACCGGGATTATTTTTAATTAATTTAATTCGCTTTGCTTCACCTGACTTTCCTGTTGATGTAATACTGATCTCTTCTCCTACAGTCCAGAAACTTAGCAGTCCAATTCCAAACTCCCCCTGTATACCTGTTGCCCCCTGTTTTTTGAGCTTTCTTTTTATTGAATCGCCTATATGGGTAGCGACATACTTAAAATCGTCTATCCCCTCTCCATCATCAATAATCTTGAGATAAGTTTCCTTTTTTAGTCTTCCTCTGACTATAGTGATGTTTTTTGCTTTTGCATCAATACTGTTTTCCACAAATTCTGCAATAGCTTTTAAGGGGTTATTCTGGGATAGAGCAATTATGGTGATTGCATTCCAGTTATTACCTATTTTAAGCTTGCCGGAATTGGTGTTTGTTTTAGTTTGCTTTTTCTTTACCATCTGTAAGGATTTTATCTGGATTGCTTAATATTTGGAAGTGTATTTCTTCATAAGCTCCATATTTATTCACTTCTTTAATATTATTTGATTTCCAAGTAATATTACTCGTATGATAACTATAATAACAGGCAGTAGAGGTGTAGGAAAGACCACCTTCCTTCTAAAGTTGATAGATGAACTAAAAAACAAAGGGAAACACCCTTCGGGTATAATGACTCCTGCAATCTATAATGGGGATAACGAAAAGGTTGGATTTTATGCCTTAAATGTGGCATCCGGTGACCAGTGGGAGCTGGGTAGAAGTGATAAGCATCTGGATGGCACATCGTATGGTCCATTTTATTTCAGTGAAAGAGGTTTTATTAAAGCAAATAAAATTCTTGAACAGGTTCTTAGCAAAGGCCCAGAAGATGTGTTTTTAGATGAAATTGGTCCTCTTGAACTGGAAAAGAGGTATGGTTTTTCCCCTATCCTCCCTTTAATACACAACTTTGGTATAAATCGGAATCTATATCTGGTTATTCGACAGTCATTGATTTATGAATTTGTTAGTAGATTTATAGGGAAAAAAGAGTATAGAGTTATTGAGGTAACTCTGGAGAATAGAAACGAAATAGAAATTATCAACCAAATGTATTGACATCAGGCGACAATATTAGTAATTTTAATTATGCTTTTTGAATATAGTATAGAAAAAAACAACTGGCTGAAAGTTAATAGAGGTATTTCCT
>DAOWMA010000250.1 GCA_030643345.1 Spirochaetaceae bacterium | reverse complement strand
TGATTAAAGAAAAACGTGTACTTAAGGCAATTAGTCAACTTGGCTGGCTGTCAATGGTCCTTGGATTGTATCACCTTGTTTTAAATTTTGTCTTAAGCGCTGTTTTATTTCCAATGCCTTCATATGCATGGAATATGATTTTAGGAGGAATAATTACTGTCGTTTTGTTTGGGGAACAGGATGGTAATTTCTTTAAAGGTCTTATAAGGGGCGTTAGCGGTCTTATGACAACCTCTCTTAATACAATAGGTGCTTTCTCTGATATTATTTCCTATATCCGTTTGTTTGCTGTTGGTCTGGCTACAGTAGCTGTTGCAAGCAGTTTTAATGCTATGGCGGCAGGAATGGGTACCGGTGTTATTGGTATTATTGCAGGGGTTGTGGTTCTGGCTCTTGGTCATACTTTAAATATTGGAATGGCTGTCTTATCGGTAGTTGTTCATGGTGTCAGATTAAATGTACTTGAGTTTTCAGGACATTTGGGAATGGAATGGACAGGGGAATATTATGACCCTTTCAAAAATAGAAAAGATATATAATTACATTAATAAGGAGATATGTGATGAGCTTTGGATTATTAGGAATTGGAGCAGCTCTGGCTTTTGCAGCTTTAGGATCAGCATTTGGTTCGGGTGCAGCAGGTATGTCAGCAATTGGGGCCTGGAAAAAATGTTTTGCGCAGAATAGACCGGCTCCCTTTACGCTTATAACTTTTGTTGGAGCTCCTCTGACACAGACTATTTACGGGTACATATTGATGAACACTCTTCTTGCTGCAAGATCAAGTGCTCCTGATTGGCTCCTCCTTGGTGCCGGACTTTTCGGCGGTATGGCCATGGGCGCTTCTGCTTATGCTCAGGGGAAAGCTGGTGCTGCTGCGTCAGATGCACTGGGTGAAACAGGGAAAGGTTTCGGAAACTATATTATGGTTCTTGGGCTTATTGAAACAGTAGCATTATTTGTTATGGTTTTCCTCATGGGTGCAATCAGCGGTTTTGCTGGTTAGAAGAGAAATTTTAAAATAACAGACGTAAAGCTGTATTTACGTCTTGTTAAAAAACTTTATGAAATCGAATACTGTTAAAATTGGTGATACTTTAATTGGCGGTGGTTTCCCTGTAGCTGTTCAGACTATGTGGAAAAGTCCATTATCCGGAGAAATAGGTGTTATCCTTTCTGGAATAGAGGAGCTTAAGGATATCGGAGCTGATATTATACGTTTTGCTGTTCCCGATATTGAAGATGCGGAAATACTGTCAAAAATATCAAAAAAAAGTGTTATACCCCTTGTTGCTGACATTCACTTCGATTACAAAATAGCATTAAAGTGTATTAAAGGAGGGGTCCACAAAATTAGAATAAATCCCGGTAATATAGGTGCATCCTGGAAAGTTGAGGAAGTAGTAAGAGCAGCTGCAGATTGTAATGTACCTATTCGTGTCGGTGTAAATGGAGGTTCCTTGCCGTCATCTTTTAGAGATCTTAAAGATATTTCAGAAGCAATGGTTAAAGCGGCAGAGATGGAATTAAATGTCTTTGAAAAACTAAAGTTTAAAGATGTGGTCTTTTCTTTAAAATCTTCCGATATAGAAAGTACTGTTATGGCAAATACCGTTTTTTCATCCAGATATTCATATCCTCTTCATTTAGGTGTAACTGAAGCCGGTCCTCTTATTCCCGGAATTGTAAAGAGTTCTATTGCATTAAATACAATGCTGAAAGATAATATTGGGGATACGATAAGAGTTTCGTTGTCAGATACAATGCGTAATGAAGTTATTGCCGGTAAGGAAATCCTTAAGGCAGCTGGTAAAATAAGTTCAGGTATTACTACTATTTCCTGTCCAAGATGCGGAAGGGCCTCATTTAATACCCATGAATTTCTTAATTCAGTGGATTCGACTTTACAGAAAATTAACAAAAATATAACTATTGCCGTAATGGGTTGTATTGTAAACGGGCCTGGTGAAGCCAGGCATGCTGATCTTGGTATTACCGGGTCCGGTGATAATATTGTAATATTTAGAAAAGGGAAGATAGTAAAAAGAGCAAATCCTTCAGAGGCGGTCCGGTTGTTTTTAGAGGAGCTTAGGGAGATTTGAGACTTGTCTGGTTTTTACCAATTATTATGTCGTTACTATTCGATGTTAGTCTTTTCAGTCAAAATAATGCAGATGCTGTCTATAAACCTCTTTGGCTTCGAATGGATGAAGCTATAGAAATGGTTGAATCCGGTGAAATCGGAGAAGCTGTTTATGCTTTTAGAAAAATATTGGAAGATGTACCTGGTAATCCTGAGTCGGAAATGTGGCTTGGATTTATTTTTGATAAAGAAAATGAATATGAATTAGCAATAAGGCATCTCGAGAAGGCACTGGAACATAAAAGACAACTTGTAATACTTGAAGATCAGTATAGTATTTTATACCGACTTGCAGATATCTATCTGAAAACAGGTGATACTTCAGCCTATGTGGAAAATCTGCAAAAAATAATTGAATTTTCCGGTGAGGAAATAGAAAACGATAATTTAAAATATGCAATGCTAAATGTGCTTAGAGAAAAGGGTTACGACAAGTTTATCGAACTCTACAGGCCGGAAAATAAAATTTCTTTAAAGGCAAACTCGCTTTTGGGTAAATACTATTTTGAAAAAGGGAATTGGGAAATTGCGGCAGAATATTTAATGTATGCAACCGGTTCTATTTTATCGAGCTCTATTGAGGAACTAAAAAGATTAGACCCTGATTATAAATTCTTAATAGAACATAAATCCGAAACAAATAGAAAATTAATTACAAATAAATCATTTAATAATTTACTGGATAGAATAAATAACAATCCACTTCTTAAAGATTATTTTTTAAGGAATTCTTTTTATGAATATTTCTATTATCTGGGAAAGTCCTTAATTAATTCAGGTTATGGGGAAAGCGGGTCCTATATCCTTGAAACAATCTACATACGACCTGAAACCGGTAAATGGGGGACCCTTTCCAGAAAGGGAAATTAAACAGGTCAATATCTATCTTACTGCCCGGAAAAGGGAAATAATTGTAGTAAGTCTGGATAAAATTGTTACAGATAAGGCAGAAAAAGATGAGCTTATAGGACGTTATAACCTGGAAAAAACTCTATTTGAGTTCACAAAAGCTTTAGAACACTCACCTTGTTATTTGCCAATACAATCGTATCAAGGGCAGTATCCAGTTTCTTAAAATCAGTCACAGAACGGATATGTTTTTTCTCATCCTCAGAAAGACCGTATTTTAATTCAAGTAGGCGTATGAGCACATTATGTTTGTCCTCAAGTTCTCCTTTCTCTATCCCCTGTTCTATCCCCTGTTCTATCCCTTGTTGTAAGCCTTTCTCCAGACCTCTTTGTAATCCTTCTGCTTCTTTCCGTTTAGCCATATTTTCAAAATAGCGTTTATCCATTTCAGCCTTTTCACGTGCTAAGGCATATCGTCTTAATTTGTCATTACTATTAAAAGCCTTGTACATTTCGTGAGCTGATTTTAAATCTTCATCACTTTCCAGTAATATTTTTAACATCTTTTTATCCTGTCCTTCTGATTTAAAATATAACAGCCATCCGGCCATTTTACCACTCATTTCTTTGTTTTTTATCTTTGGAATCTCAAGAAAATGAATTATTAGATGATCAGTGAGTGCATACCCTCTTTTTCTCCCTTCGGTTATCATAAAAAAATTATGATATGCAGGTAATTCCGGTAAAAGTATGAAATCCAGTATATTTATTCCTACTGTAGGGAGTAGAGTATCATACTCACCTCCACTTTTAAGTTGGGATGCATATAGTTTTGCCCAGTAGTAGAGAGCTCTGTTGCGAAAGCCTGTATCTCCCGTTGACTGTACTTCAATATTGAATAATTTCCTGTTCTCATCTTCCACCTCTATATCCAGGACTGATAGTTTATCATCTACAAACTTCTTGTAGTTAAACGGGTTTTTCTGAATAACTTTTGTAATTAAAGGAAAACCTGAATCTTTAAGTACTGAATTTATAAAAGATAAGACCAGATGGTTACTTTCTCTGGTATCCATGCCAAACAGATACTTTATAAAGATATCCGATGTAGCTTTTACATGATCTTGTTTTTTGTTCATTTGCTGCCCCTTGGTACTTAGTACTGGGTAAACAACATTTCTGATTCAAGTATTGTAGATTTTTTTCGAAAAGTGAGAATTTAGG
>DAOWMA010000387.1 GCA_030643345.1 Spirochaetaceae bacterium | reverse complement strand
GCTTGGATCTGCCCTACAGGAATCACCTGACTCAACAGCAATAAACCTCGTTCTGGCTCAGTGTTACTATGAAGAACTGGAATTTATAAAGGCAGGAAATCTATTTGTAAAAATAAATTCAAAAGCCCCGGAACTTGCACTTAAATTTGCCTATCTTGCATCCCCGGGAGACGAAAGGGATTCTATTGTACGGGCTTCAGGTGCAGGAGAGGAACAACCAATATTCTGGGATTCGAAGGAATGATAAAATCTTCACAGGAGACGCAGATCTACGCCCTTACAGCAGGGGAATACTCTTATCCTGAAAATCCTGCCGCATATCCAAACCCGACAGCGCCTGGTAAACTGTAAGATCGAAAAAAGATATTGTAGCCAGAAGGTGGTCAAAAATATCGGCCTGAATACCCTCGTAATTTGCCCAGTTCTGGTCTCTGCTGAAAACATAAATCTCCAATGCGATACCCTTATCAGTCGGCTGCAGCTGCCGAACAAGAAAGGTCATCTTATCGTGGATCAGGGGATGATGATGAAGATAAGCAGCTATATACGCGCGGAAAACACCGAGATTCGTCATTCGCCGACCATTTATAAGCTCACTGGTGTTGGCCTTTTTATTTAGGTTATCTTTATCTATTTCCTCTTGTTTCCCGGTAATATAATCACCCAGTATATCGATCTTCTTAAAACGCTCAATCATCTCCATAGAACAGAATTTAATACTGTTCATGTCGATGCTTAAGTGCCGTTTAATCCGCCGACCTCCGGAATCACTCATACCCCGCCAGTTTTTAAAAGAGGAAGAGATCAAACTATAAATTGGAACACTAACAATTGTTTTGTCGAAGTTCTGAATCATGACGGTCTGAAGTTTTATGTCAACAACATCACCGTCTGCGCCATAGTCAGGAACAGTAATCCAGTCTCCAATACGTACCATATCGTTCCCGGTAAGTTGTACTGATGCTACAAGTCCAAGAATCGAATCCTTAAAAACCAGCATTATTACTGCTGACAGAGCACCTATACCCGACAGAAACCCTAAGGGAGACTTATCCAGTATCGTTGTTATTATTAACACGACACCTACCATTATGATAAATACTCTGACGACCTGCAAATATCCTTTTATAGGTCGGTTCCTGGAGATATCATAGCTGGAATAAATAACATTGATAGACGAGATTAGAGAACTTAAAGTAAAAAGAACAACTGTAATCATATAAGCCAGAATGATACGTTGAATCAGGCTCTCAGTTGCATCTGCAGTTGGGAAAATGTATGATACGGCAAAATAAAGAACCAAAGCCGGTGCTATATTGACAAGACGGGTAAATACACCTCGTTCTAAAAAAATATCATCCCACTTAGTTTTAGTTTTCCGTATAATCCTGGTGATTATCGAAAGAAAAACCTTCTTCACAATTAGATCAACAATAAAACTGATCAAAATCGCAACTGCAATTAACACAGCTTTATTCGCTACAAGAGTGTGAAATTCCGATAGACCTAAACCAGTAAGAAAATCATTCAATATATAATTCACTAATATTCTCCAGCCATATTATTCAATTTTTAAAATTTTATTATAAATAGTCATCATATCTAAAACCGGTTTATAAATTACGCGGCTGTTATCAACACCTATACTCAGCAGCTCTTCTGAAGGCTTATAAGTACGATCCCCTGTATAAATAAAGTACTTTACATCCGGTCTTATTGCATAGGCATTTAATATTATATCATCTCCAGACAGGTCAGGAAGTCCCTGATCCACAATAGCTGCATCGTAAGTTCTTAATTTAAGTTTTGAAATAGCCTCTTCCCCGTTTTCAGCAATATCTGCTTCCACCTCCAGCTCCTCCAGGAATTCTTTTAAAATACTGCTTAAAATCTCTTCATCTTCAATAATCAGTACACTAAAAGCCATCGCCACCTCACTTTTAATATTTTTCCCGTCCGAAACTTCCATTAGCAGTCCACTTAGTTCAAAATTCCAAAATTTTTCTATCTGAGAATTTTATTCTAAGGAAGTATATTGATGATATCAAGTATAATATTACTCAAAAAAATCTATATACTCTTCATACCCTTCCTTTTTAAGATCCTCAAAAGGTATAAATCTTAGTGATGCAGAGTTGATACAGTATCTTAATCCGGTAGGGGTTGGTCCATCATTAAACAGATGTCCAAGATGGGAATCTGCATCCATACTTCTGACCTCTGTTCTAACGGTAAACAGACTTTTATCCGTTTTTTCTGTGAGTAATTTATCCCCGATTGGTTTTGTGAAGCTGGGCCAGCCTGTTCCGGAATCAAATTTATCTGTAGAACTGAACAATGGCTCTCCGGAAACTATATCAACATATATACCCTGTTTTTTATTATCCCAATATTCATTATCAAAGGCTCTTTCTGTTCCGTTATTCTGGGTAACTTCATATTGAAGGGACTTCAGTATTTTTTTCAGTTCTTCATCTGAAGGTTTATTATAATTACTGCCTGTTGGATTGTAATTCTTATCATCCCCCTTGGTTGCATGGGCGAGCAGGGAGCTTGCTTCCGACCAGCCCCATACTTTTT
>DAOWMA010000184.1 GCA_030643345.1 Spirochaetaceae bacterium | reverse complement strand
GTATTTAGTGCAATTTCCATCATATCAGTAAAAGAATTTTCCCTGTCCTCTGAACTTATCTGGCTCCCGTCCAACATACTGTCGCTTATTGTCAGTAGTGTCAGCGCCTGAATCCCAAATTTTGCAGCAATGGTGTAGAGAGCTGCAGCTTCCATTTCGACAGCAATTAAACCAAAATCTGCCCATAGCTTCCATGAATCAGGGTCGTCTGGGTAAAAAGTATCTGAAGAAAGAATATTTCCTACATGAAACCGGCAATTCAGCTTTCTTGCGGCAGTAACAGATTTCTCCAGTAATGAAAAATCTGCTGTTGCAGCATAATCCATACCGCTAAATCGAATTTTATTAAAGGCAGCATCTGTAGATGCAGACATTGCAATTACAATATCACGGAGTTTAACACTGTCTTTCATAGAACCTGCAGATCCTACTCGTATTAATTTTTTTGCGCCATAGATTTGAATTAATTCTGTAGCGTAGATTGATATTGACGGAATACCCATACCGGAACCCTGAACGGATACCCGCTTACCTTTGTATTCTCCTGTGTAGCCGTACATACCTCTTACTTTATTGTACTGTACCGGATTATCAAGAAAGTTATCGGCAATAAACTTTGCCCTCAGGGGATCTCCAGGCAGAAGTACGGACTCTGCTATTTCCCCTTTTTCTGCACCTATATGTATACTCAATTTTTTCTCCCCCTTAGGTTGCATATTTATCTGCTCTTTCTATCATAGATCTATGCCATTGGAGAAGACGTTCCTCTCTTTTTGTATTTTCCCCCATACAATCAGCCATAATCCTGAAAACAGGTTCTGTCCCGGACCCTCTCATCCAGATGAAATCTGTATCCAGACGTTTTTTATCTGAAAAAATAATTTTAAGACCGCCTTTCTCTAAATCAGATCTGAAATTCTGACCAAATCCTGATTTCTCTTCCTGCACTTCGTAATTTACTTCTCTCCAGGTATATATATTAAACTCACTTTTAAGGAAATCTTTATTTTTCTCCCAATCCAAAAGAAAGATTTCCTCGTATCTTTGTTTTAGTAATCTATGATCAGTTGTTGTAATTTTCATTATTGCATTATCATTGTAGGCGTTTGTTGTTGTAAAAGACGGCAGAGTAGAGAGAATATCACTAATACCATATTTACCTTTATATTCAGCTGTCTTCTCATTATTCTTTCCTCTCAGTTCACTCCATAAATTAAACAGATCTTCAAAAAGTAAAAGTTTAATAACAGAAAAAACAGTATTTATTGGGTCCCTTACTGCTGCAGGGTATGTAATATTTCCTCCATTGGATCCTTCTCCCAGAATACGCACAAGGTATCCTTTTTTTCTTAATTCTTTTGCAAGGTTTACTACATTTGCTTCACCAACCTCTGCTCTAAAAACTTTAACACCAAAGGTTTCGGCAATTGTGTCTATTCTCATGGATGTAGGTCCGTTTACAGCTATTGCCAGTGGTTTACTGTTTGCATTTTTATTTAAGTACATAAAGGCCAATTCTGATAAAACTGCCAGAGCAAAAACCTCCTGGGCTTGCAGAATTTCCGCCTTTTCTGTTTTTTCATTCATGTAGACAAGATTCCCTCTGTCTCCATCATTATCAGGAACATATCCAAGAATATATCTACTGTCTTGTTTATATTGATTCTCCAGTTCCTGTCTGCATGTGTCAAGACTGAAACCCTCCGGAACAATTCTATGAACTATCTCTCTTGGTTTGTTATTGGTGCTTTTTACTGAAATACCATAATCTTCCAGAATTTCTTTATCGATGGACAATGTCCTTGCACTTCCGTTTAATTCAGAAATTACTCCTACTTTTCTTTTCTCCGCGGCTGTCTTAAGTTTTCGCTGCATATCATTTATAGATTTTATATCACTGGAACCAGCAATTACAGATTTTGAAAAATTAAGATATTCTGTATAAGCCTTTTCTTTCCATTTTGGTATAGAATCAATTATACTGATATATTTGTTTTTATTTGTTTTAGACAGGGAGTTGTTTACTGTTTCTATTATATTTTTATCTGCAAGAAGTCCTTTAAAATTGGAGATTAGTTCTTTCGATTCATCTCCTCCAAATACTCCTCCATGGGACCCGAATTTAAGCCCATTATGACCAATAGGGTTATGGCTTGCAGAAATATAGGCAAACCCGTCAATATCCGAATCTACAGCAGAATAAGCCATAATTTCAGGAGCTGCTACAATAAAAAGAGATCTTACTTCTATCCCCTGGCTGAGAAAAATCCTTGTCATGGCATCGGCAATAGCCGGGCCTGTGAATCTTGAATCCATTCCAATAAGAATAAGCGGTTGTCTGTCAGTTACTCGTTTTATAATAAATTCAGTAAAGCTTAAAGCCATAATAGACGCAATAATATAATCTTCGGTTGAGATTTTCTCTGTAGTACTTTCTTCATTTCCATCAACAGCAAATATCTTTCTCCATCCGCTGGCAGAGAGAATCATAGGTTTTGCTGCTTCTAAAACAGAACTGTAATCTGGTATAGTTGTAAAATATTCAGAATCCGGGTCTGCTATCAAAAACCCTGTTGTTTTATCAAATTGTTCCATTCATCTCCCCTAAATAAAATAATTATGTTATCTTTATTATTAATTTATCATTTTTAGTTTTTCATTGCATTCTATCCTATATTTTATATCCCATGGAGGCAAGATGAGTTTAGGAAACCCTGTTCCAAGAGTGGCTGCAATACACGATCTGTCCGGTTTTGGCAGATCATCCCTTACAATAGTTTTACCTGTTCTATCAGCAATGGGCGTTCAGGTTAATCCATTACCTACGGCCCTTCTTTCAACCCATACATCGGGCTTTGGAGACTACTCCTTTCTCGATTTATCGGATGAGATGATTAAAATTGCAGATCACTGGCGTAAACTTGATCTTAATTTTAATGCGGTATATACCGGGTTTCTTGGATCAAGCAGGCAGGTGGAGATAGTATCTGATTTTATTGATGATTTTGGACCCAGGGGACAGTTCACAGTAGTAGATCCGGTAATGGGGGATGACGGGGAGACCTATGGTCCCTATGGGAGCGATATGGTTGCTGCAATGAGGAATCTTGTAAAAAAAGCGGATATTGTTACCCCGAATTTCACTGAAATCTGCCTTCTGCTTGATACTGATTACAGAAAAAATATTGAAGTGTCTGTTCTTAAAGGCTGGATGAAAAAACTCTCTGACATGGGACCGGGTAGAGTGGTGGTAACCAGTGTCCCGGTAGATGATAAAAGCAGGTCCTTTGTATTTGCCTATGACAGATCATTCAATACTTTCTGGAAGGTCAGCTGCAGTTATATCCCTGCAGGTTATCCAGGCACAGGAGATATTTTTACAAGTGTACTGACAGGTGCACTGTTACAGGGGGACTCTCTTCCTATTGCACTCGACAGAGCTGTTCAGTTTGTCTCACTTGCCATCCGGTCAACTTTTGGTTATAACACCCCGGGACGGGAGGGTGTTATGTTTGAGAAGGTCCTCTACAGCCTTATGACTCCGGTATCTGTAAGCAACTATGAAATTGTGGAGTAAATAATGCTTTTAAAAGGTGATTGCAGGAAAAGGGGAATTAAAGCAATTGTTGCAACAGATTTTGATGGAACTCTTCTGCAAAGCGATCACACTGTATCCAAACGTTCAAAGGATACGATGATAATGCTTGGGGAAATGGGAATTCTTCGTGTAATAGCCACAGGAAGATCTCTCTATTCACTCCAAAAGGTTATGGAGGAAGATCTTCCTATAGACTATCTTATTGTTGCATCCGGTGCCGGTATTTACTGTCGTGAAAATATGGGTCTTATCTATAATACAAATCTCTCCCAGGCAGATACTGAGTTTATTGGTAGTAAACTTATTGATCTTGGTTGTGACTTCATGGTCCATCATCCTCTCCCTGATAATCATAAATTTTTATTTCATAAAAAGAATGATGTCAATATTGACTATCAGAAGAGATTTGAGATCTATGAAGAACATGCTGAACCACTGGAAAGCCATTCAAAACTTGTTAAAGGCAGTTCTCAATTTCTTATTGTTGATCTTCCTGACGGCAGAATTTATGAAAAAGTTTTAAAAATCCTTTCCGGGTATACGGTAATTAGAACGACTTCTCCTATTGATTTTAAATCCTCGTGGATTGAAATCTTTCCCTCTGAAACTGATAAGGGGAAGACCCTGAAAATACTTACTGAAAATTATGATCTCGGTCCGGAAGATGTTTTATCCATCGGTAATGATTTTAATGATGTTCATATGCTTAGATGGGCGGCAGAATCCAGGGTTGTTTCCAATGCTCATTCTGATCTTAGGTACGAGTTCAGAACGGTCAGCTCAAATGATGAAGAAGGTTTTTCTGAAGCAGTTGAGGAATGGATGGAGGAGAGGGGCAGATGATTGCCATATTGAGTGCTCTGGAAGAAGAACTGCGGGGCTTTATAAAAAAATCCAAAATTATCAGGACCGAAATATGGAATGGTCATGAAATCAGAATTGTAAAATTTGCAGGTAGAGATGTAGTAATTACAGATACCGGAGTGGGAAAGGTGCAGGCGGCACTTGTTTCAGGTCATGTAATAGGTGTCTATCAACCGGAAGCTCTTTTTTACACAGGAATTGCCGGTGCTCTCAAAGATAATTTATCAATAGGTGATGTCGTTATTGCCAGGGACTGTGTCCAGTGGGATTTTGATGCAGTTGCACTTGGGTTTGGACCCGGCGAGGTCCCTGCGGGTTCGACATGGAAGGCATCTGTCAAACATTCGGATAAAAACATAAGGTTTATTGAGTCTGATAAAAAATTACTGAAAGCGTCAGAGGGATGGAAGTGGGAAGACCGGAAGGCTAATCAGAAAGTAATATATGGCCGTATCCTCACAGGAGACAGGTTTCTTACCTCCCGGGGACGCAATGAGATAGCGATTCTTATTAAGGAACTCGAAGGAGATGCCGTAGAGATGGAAGGCGCAGGTGCAGGAATGGCGGCATTTGTAAACAATATTCCGTTTTTTCTTGCAAGAGTAATTTCAGATACGACAGACGGACGACATCCTAAAAAGTTTAAAAAATTTCTTGGTGAAAGCTCCGGGAAGATGTGCAGCCTGGTGGAGCATATTCTTGGTAATAACTCTGTCTAGATAATATGAGAAGTCTCCTCCCTTAACCGACAAATGTCGTTTTCGCGGATTGGTTACCGCAAATGCTATAATAAGCATTAAGTAATAAAACCAGGAGGAGACCATGAATAGT
>DAOWMA010000122.1 GCA_030643345.1 Spirochaetaceae bacterium | reverse complement strand
GGAGAGGATATTATCCAACCCCCAGGCTTGTGCAATTCCATCCCCGGACTGGATTACTTTTCCTATTTCAGTTTCTTCTACTTCGGGAATAAACCCTGAAATTCTTTTTTTAAGAATATCCACTATTTCTGACGGTTTAATTTCATCTCTCATAATTCATCCTATTTTAATAGTTGCCTGACTCTTTTCAGTCTGCCCATTGCTGACATATCAATAATTCTATTCTGCCAGATAATTCGGATACCACCAAGAATTTCCGGAACAATCTTCGTTTGAAGATTAATCTTCTTTCCAGTTCTTTTTGTCATTTTTTCCATAACCTGTTCTTTGACACCACTCTCCAGTTTATGGGCAGACTCCAGTAAAACTTCCACACTATTCCATTTTTCTTCCAAAAGCAGCCGGACTGCAGAAGGAATAAAGGGAATAGCAGCCAAACGTCCATTTTCCACTGCTGCCTGAATAGTCCGGGCAGTATATTCCCCTACAAAGGGAATAAATGCAATCTTTACAAACTCTAATTCTGTCATTCGATTTGAATGTGGTTTAAGGCAGAACTGACGTATAGAGGGTGCCTCATTTAAAATTTTGTCTATTGCAACCATATCGGTCTCTACTGTAACAGCATCATCAGTATCTTCTGCTGCTTCCAGGAGTGCCCTTGCGTAACGTTTTGCAACAAACCGTCCACTCATAATGTTTTGACAAGCTCCATAGCCCAATCATGATCTTTTTCCGAAGTAAAGGAAGTCTCAACTATTTGTGCAGAAGTATTACAAACAAAATCTGCAATCTCACCCTGCAATGCAAGTAGTAATGCTTCGCGTTCTTTGGACATCTTGTCTTTTATCTGTATAACTATATCTGCAGCTTCTTCCTCGGCCTTTAGAAGCAGTTTCCTCTTTAAAAGGTCCGATTCTTTCCGTGTTTCCAGAAGAATACCGTCAGCTTCTGTTCTTGCTTTTTTGATAATTTCCGCATACTCAATATTAATTTCCTTCAGACGTTTCTCTATCTCATCTGCATCATCAACTGATTTTGCTATAAGTTTTTCTCTTTCTTTTATATTTCCAATTAATACTGGAAATGCAAATTTCCATAAAATAAAAAAGAGTATACCAAAAGCTATCCAGGTCCATATAGCAAGCCCGGGATCCAGTTTAAATAATTCCATAAAAGGTTTTCTCCGATATTAAAATTATTTCATAAATACAACAAGAAGGGCAATTATTGCACCAAAAAACGCAAGTCCTTCAATAAGAGCAGCCATAAGAATCATATTCGTTCTAATATCTTTCTTTTCCGAAGGCTGCCTTGCAATAGCATCCAAAGCTTTTGATCCAATCATTCCAAGACCTATACTGCCACCGGCAATTCCAAAGCTGGCCCCAATTACTGCTATTGCTTTTGCCATTAATGTAATATCCATAAAATCTCCTTAATAATCCAGTTTATTTACTGCTCCCCCTCGGGAGTGCTTGTCATCATTATAAAAATACAGCTTAACAGAGTAAAGACGAAGGCCTGAAGCAACGCAACAAGGACCTCCAGTGTGTAGGTAAAAACAGCGAATGGTACTGCCACAAATCCAAAAAACGGGTTGATAACAAAAATCAACACAAGAAATGATAGAATTGCAAGATGCCCGGCAAACATGTTTGCAAAAAGACGCAAACTCAATACTATTGATTTTGTAAATAATCCAAAGAATTCAAGGAAAGTTACAAAAATTCCAATCCCGGGGCTTACAC
Source organism: Spirochaetaceae bacterium (assembly GCA_030643345.1). GTDB lineage: Bacteria > Spirochaetota > Spirochaetia > B11-G9 > B11-G9 > JAJRQE01. The sequence goes on along the minus strand of DAOWMA010000122.1, from coordinate 4,893 downwards.
CTTCGGGATAAAGGTTTTTAAAAAAACGAAATAGACCGAGATTCTTTATTCCAATAATAAACATAAGTAAAAAAACCATAATAGCCAGAGCACTGGTGACATTTATGTTCCCTGTTGCCGTTTTAAATGCCGGTATTAATCCAAGAAGGTTAATCGTAGAAAGAAAGATAAAGAGAGTGGAAAAAAACGCAAGCCAGCCTTCACCCTTTTCTCTCCCCATAATAGGATAAACTATATCATCCCTTACAAAAATGACGATGCTTTCCAGAAAAACTGCCATCCCCCTGGGTTTACGAACACCTTTTTTTATCGAAAAAAGGAAAAGTCCCGCAATAATTACAACAGAAAGAAAAAGCATAAACCCATGAACACTTATCCCATAAGGTAGTATTATTACCGGAGTTCCAGGGAAAAGGGTAATTTCATTACCGTTTAAAACATGATGAAACAGAGTACCGGAAACATCATCCCCTTCATCATTTGCAAAAGCAGGGCTTACCACCATTATTAAGATGAGTACAACAATTATTTTTATTGAATAGTGTAACCTTACTCTCAAACAAAACTCCATAAGACAAAAACATTAGTACGATACTCTTCCCAAATATCAATGTCAACACACTATTATCCAATCATTCCAAAGATCCAACCTGCAAAAGCAGACAGGACAACCACAAGCAGCACATACACTGAAGTTTTTTTGATTCCCAATTCTCCATTTATTACAAGCATGGAAGGTAAAGAGAGGGATGGTCCTGCTAACAGCAGCGCCAGAGCCGGTCCCTTACCCATTCCGGCACCAAGAAGTCCCTGTACAATTGGAACTTCTGTAAGTGTTGCGAAATACATAAATGCCCCGGAAATGGCCGCACCCAAATTGGATAGTATGGAATTACCCCCAACAATGGATGCAACCCATGATGTAGGTATAAGAGCATCATGATTTGGCCTCCCGAGAAGAAAGCCTGCTGCCAATACTCCAAAGAAAAGATAGGGCATAATTTGCAGAGAAAAATCTCTTGTTTCTCTTCCCCACATAACCAGATCATCTTTTCTGAACCATTTAATTAATGTGTATAATAATACTAAAGTAAAACCTCCCGTTATCCAATATTTGTATTTATATATACTGTCCCATACTGCACTTCCGCCATTGGAGTCAGCCCAGTTAATAAATATCAGTATACCTATCATGGATGTCATATAGATGATCATCCTCCCCAGCCCCAGACATTCCTCATCTTTATTGTATTTGAACATTCTTTCATCTGAGAGACGTTTATCATCATCCTTGTGGAAAAGTACCTGCATAACCATTCCAATTATTACTGCAAACAGAACAGCTCCAACCATTCTTGCTAAGCCTATTTTCCATCCAAATATTTTATAGGAAAGTACTATAGCCAGAATATTTATTGCAGGCCCTGAATAAAGAAACGAAACAGCTGGTCCGAGCCCTGCACCTTTTTTATAGATTCCTTTAAATATGGGAAGAACTGAGCATGAACAAACAGCTAGAATTGCACCGGAAACCGACGCAACTCCATATGCAACAACCTTTGGTGCCTTTGGCCCCAGATAGCGAATAACAGCCTGCTGATTAAGAAATACAGTAATAGCACCAGCTATAAACATAGCAGGAACCAGACATAAAAGAACATGTTGTCTGGCATATTCTCCAAGCATTAAGAAGGCTTCCTGTATTGCTCTCCCCACGCGAATTGAATCAAATGGAACAAAATAGGCTGCAATAAAAACCATTACTATTATTCCCAGGGTCATGTTTGATGATAGTTTCCTTGCCGCCATATCAATTTACATCTTCAAGAATTTTTATTACCTGTTCTTTACTAAGTACCTTACCTACAGATTTTATTTCTCCATTAATTACTAATGCAGGAGTCCTCATAACTCCCATATTCATTATTTTATCCACTTCAGTAACTTCTTCAATTTCTGCCTCCATGGATAGCTCTTTAATCGCATCAGCAGCACCAGCCTTAAGCCGCTGACAACCGGGACAACCTGTTCCTAAAATTTGTACTTTCATTTTATTTATCTCCTTGTTTCCTTATATTGAAACTTTGCAACAAGAATGTCAAGCGGTATTGACAAAGTTTCCATACTTTGCAACATTTATAACCATGAATAAGGAAGAATTGACCCGCTGTGAAATGCGGGCCCACATGTTTAAGGCTTTAGCTCATCCTATGCGCATATATATTTTAGAAAAACTAAGGGAAAGCCCACGTTGTGTCTGTGAATTAGCTAAAGAAATAGGAATAAACAAGTCTATCGCTTCCAAACATCTTTCTCAATTAAGAGAGGCCGGGCTTATTAATGCTGATAAAAAAGGTACACTGGTGGAATACAAATTAACCGCTCCCTGTGTATTGGATATGGCTGCCTGCGCAGAAACCACTGTTCTTACAAACAGAAAGAAATTACTTGGCCTCTAGTCTTTTTTCCATGAGGATAAAGCTGTAAGACACCAGGTAGCTATTACTCCTGAATATTTGAATCAATTCTTTTACAACTTACTTTGCGTGAAAAATAAAAACTGCTTAATATAAGAAAACTTGTTAAAATAAAAATAACTTTATATCCAAAACTCTGAATAATGATTCCTGCAAACACCGGATATGCAATAACACCGACACTTCCCAATCCGGACAACCCAGTATAAATTGCTCTGTTCTCATCTGTTGATATTTCTAAAAGTATACCAGGTAGAGAAATTTGTCTTGCAGCAAGAACAATACCGGAAAGAAAGAAAAGAGAGAAGTATAAAGTTTTATTCCCATGGAAAAGAAGCGCAAGAACCGGAAGAAGTGCCCCGGCTACTGTAAAAACAGCTAAAATCCCCTTATAACTCTGCCCTTTGGAAATAAAACGGTAGATAAGAGTAGAAACAATCATACCTGAAACCTGAAGAAGGAGAAAATTACCTGTATCTGCACTTGTAAGACCAAAATTCGCCTTAGCAAATGCAATAAGAAAAGGAATAATAGCAAAACCTATACTTACTGTATTTGTAAGATACAAATAATTTCGTAAATTCTTATCTCCCACAAATGCATCTTTTAACAACTTAAAACGCTGGGGATATGATAGATCTTCTTTTACCGGAGTAGCTTCTTCCTTAATTACCCAAAATCCCAGGGTGGCTATAAGAAGGAGCCCTCCTGCTATAAGAAAGAGGACACTATAGTTTCGGGGATATGAGAGGAGCTGGAGTGCACGTCGTGCAAAAAGAGCAGATGCAAGAATTCCAACACTGGCAAGTGTCTGCTTTACAATAAAAAAGTTTTTCCTTGACCCTTTATCAATTGCCCGTCCAAGGATATCATTATATGCAATCCCTGCAAAAGCACCGGAAAAAGAAAAAATAGTCATTAGAATTAGAATGGAAGCTATAATGGCAGGTCCGGACAACATCCCCGCATAGGCAAGTACAACTCCCATTAAAATAAGAGCACCAACCCTAAGATTAATTCCAGTAAGAAGATACTTTTTTTTCCTCTCTCTATGAGTTTGGAATGAGGCAAAGAAGATACCCATAAACTGGTTACCCCCAACCATTATAGCAGTTAAAATCCCTAAATGGACTGGGGTTCCACCTGACTGAATAAGCATAGTTGGAATTACTGTATTAACATCCATAAATTTCTGGGCAAGAGAAAGGAATACAGCGTGCCAGATAAAAGCCTTGAAGTTACGTTTTAATGTGTCTGTTCTATTCATAATTATCGAGGACTCTACTATTAATCAGAGAAAAGAAACACCCTTTGGAAAGCCTGGTGCTCCCAGAAATTCGGCAACTGCGGCAGACACATCAGAAAACTGCTCCCTGATTCCAAGATTCATTGGTCTGGAGCCCTTTCTGTAAACAAGCAGAGGAATATGCTCTCTTGTGTGATCAGTTCCCTTAAAAGTCGGATCACAACCATGATCAGCAGTAACTATTAAAAGTTCATCCTCACCCAATACTTTAATTAATCTACCCAAATGTTCATCAATCTCTTCTACAGCCCTGCAGTACCCTTCCGGATCTCTTCGATGGCCAAAATTCATATCAGTATCTACATAGTTTACAAAGATAAACTCATTGCCATTGGATGGCTTGCTTAACAGTTCCTCGGTACGCCTGATACATGCAGTATTCCCCTTATCATGGTAGGAATCGTTAATTCCTCTTTCCACAAAGATATCTCCAATTTTACCTACACCTACTGTATTAATTCCTTTTTTCTGAAGATAATCAAAAAGACTCTCCCCATCATATTTAATAGAATAATCCTTTCTACCTTTGGTTCTTGTAAAATTACCGGGTTCTCCTACAAAAGGTCTGGCAATTACCCTGCCAAGAGTATAAGGATCACATAGGACTCTTGCTTTGGCACAAATATCATAAAGTTCATTCAGGGGAACAATATTCTCATGGGCTGCAATCTGAAGCACAGAATCCCCGGAGGTATACACAATCAGCTTGCCGGTTTTCATATGTTCGGCTCCAAGTTCCTCTATTATTGCAGTACCGGAAGCTGCTTTATTTCCTAAAACACCCCTTCCTGATTCCCTGACAAGGTCCTCCAGCAGTTTCTCCGGGAATGATGGATACTCAGGTGGTAAAACAGTAAAAGCTTCAGTCAATTCCAGACCGGCAAGTTCCCAGTGGCCGGTAGTTGTATCCTTACCGGGAGATTTTTCCTTCATAACCCCGTAACTTCCAACAGGATTATCTACAGCTTCACAACCATTAAGCTTATTCCCAAGAAGCATTGAAGCATTCCCAAAACCAAGTTTTTTAAGAACAGGCCATTTATCACCTTTGACAAATTCAGAGATATGGAGGGCTGTATTTGATCCTGAATCTCCATATTTACCTGCATC
>DAOWMA010000038.1 GCA_030643345.1 Spirochaetaceae bacterium | reverse complement strand
GGTTCTTGGCTGATATAAACTCCCGGCTGGCATCCACAAAAAGAACGTCCTTACATGTTTCTTTCGCCCCACCCCTTTCCCGTGAGCGGTCAAATACCAGAATAGCCACTGGTATATTTGTTGTAGGAAAAAGATTGCCCGGAAGCCCTATCACTGCATCAAGGAGATTTTCTTCAATCATTTTTGTGCGGATTCGACCCTCGGCAGCACCACGAAAGAGAACTCCATGGGGAACAACAACTGCAACACGGCCTTCTTTTTCAAGTGCAGTTTCTACCATGTGGCTGATAAAAGCCCAATCACCTTTACTTTTAGGAGGAACACCACGCCAGAAACGGTTATATTGATCGCTCTCAGCATTCTCAGCCCCCCACTTATCCAGTGAAAATGGTGGGTTGGCTACTACACAGTTAAACTTCATCAAGCGGTCATTTTCTACCAGCAACGGACCGTTCAAGGTGTCACACCACTCCACCCGGGCACTGTCAAAACTGTGCAAAAACATATTCATTCGACAAAGTGCCCAGGTACTACCGTTGGACTCCTGCCCAAACAGAGCAAAATTTCGGTCACCAACCTGTTTGCCAGCCTGGATCAGAAGACCACCGGAACCACAGGCAGGATCACAGATTCGATCACCGGATTTGGGCATCGCTAATTTAGCTACAAGTTCTGTAACTTTCAGAGGAGTAAAGAACTCACCAGCCTTCTTGCCGGAATCCGAAGCAAATCGCTCAATCAGATAGATATAGGTGTTTCCAATCACATCCTCCGAAACAAGACTGGGCTTCATATCCAGCTGAGGCCTATGAAAATCTTCCAACAGCTGTTTCAGGCGACGGTTCCGGTCTCTTGTTTTACCAAGATTGGCTTCGCTATTGAAGTCAATATTGCGAAAAACACCTTCAAGTTTACTCTTATTGGATTCCTCAATGTAATCCAGGACAATATTGATCAGCTCACCAATATTTGCACCAGCTCTGCGTTCATAAAGACTGTAATAGTTAGCTGGAAATTCATCTAAAACTGCCTCGATACCGGTAACTTCATTTTTCTCGGTAAGTTTTACAATCGGAAGAACAAAACGTTCACGCTCCAACTTGCGTAAAATGCGCTCTTCATCATCACCGTATTGCTGCTGATAGGTTTCGTAATGATCCTGCCATACATCGGAGATGTATTTTAAAAACAACATTACAAGGATATAATCTTTGTATTGTGCCGGATCAACAACGCCTCTAAAGGTATCACACGCTGCCCATGCCGCATTATTTATATCTTTTTGATCAATTTTACTATTCATGTATTATTCCCCCGGTTGCATGGGCGAGCAGGAAGCTTGCTTCCGACCAGCTCTTTTTACTAATTGCATTAATATTATTTCAACATATTGTTTTCGTTTTTCTGTCAGTGCTCTCAAAACTGTCTGTTCTCTGGCAGACAATAAGGCCAGTTCAACAATGTTTTTCTGTTGCTCGATAGAAGGCAAAGAAACCTCCAGCTCCTCAACAGTTTGCTTACTAATCATCTTCTGGACCGTTCCATCGGCTTTGCTGGTTAGAAAAATCTGTGCATCCCGTTGACTAATATACCAGTTCAGGTATTCAGGAAGTACCCTTTCAATCTTTGTAACCCTAATCCTCAATAAAGGAGCAGCAACTACTGCTTTACCCGGATCTTCCTGTAAAATTGCAGATGTAGTAATGTGCCCTCGCGATCTGAATACCAAATCTCCCGTCTGTGCAAGATGATGTTCCTTAACAGCCTCCATATCAATCTTCATCAAACCACCACAGTCGACTGTGTTGTCCTTAAGAAGATCCTTCATCTGAATAACTGCCACATCGCCACCCGGTGAAACTTCAAGGCGTGACCTGAAGGAGTACCCCATCTGAACTGTCGCCAGATTCTTAAGTTTTACTTTCAATAATTGCCACCATTTACAGAAATACCATTACTGTAATATATAACTACTTATCCGGATTGTCAAGTATAGTTTACAAAAATGATGTTTCTGTAATTCTTTCCAGAAAAAGTCCTCAGATGATTTGTTTCTGGGGATTAGTTTATGAGTCTTTAGATGATTTGGTACTAAAAAACTATTAGGTGAACATTGAACATAATTATTTAATATCTTCTATCAGTAAATCAATCCGATTGCCAACACTCTCCCATAACTGTTCCGGGTGGTGCTTAAATGGAGGGAGAACCTCAGATGTCAGTGAGAGATCATACCCTGTTTCTGATAGGGCTTCCGCTACCCCAGGCCAGTTTACATCACCCTCAAAAATATTAACAAAACCAGTAAGATTTCCCGATGTCAGCTTGTAATCTTTCAGGTGGACAGCTTTAATATGTTTACCCAGAATCCTTATCCATTGTTCCGGATAACCATGACAGTAAAGACAGTTAGCCACATCAAAGTAACAACCCACAGAGGAACTTTCTGTTTTTCCAATAAACTCTTTCATTTCCAACGGACTAAGCAAAAACTTTCCAGGCACATTTTCCACAGCAAGGATAATACCGGACTTTTCAGCTTTAACAGCTGTTTTGGAAATTGTTTCGAGACTCCGTTTATAAACATCTTCGTAGGGGATAATTTCAAGATTTTCTGTGGATATACAGGAATTATCAACTGCTCCCGGTATTACCAGGATAACTCTTGCTTCAAGAACTGCAGCTATATCCACCAGCCTGCTGAGAACTGACTCCCCTTCCTTTCTTATTTCCGGATTAGCGCTGGAAATGGGAGTTGCCCATTGCCTGCGGGAATAGACAGAGTCAATTATAATGTTTCTGCTCTCTGCATATTTCCTTATCTCCATCAGAAGGGAATCCGGGGTATTAAGATCAAGGCGACCGTCAAAATTAATCTCTACAGAATCAAATCCCGAAGAGGCGGCAAGTGAAATACATTCCTTCCAGCCCATATCGTACGGAAAGGTCCGGAGGGTGATGCCCTTAAACATCTATTCTTACTTCTTCCAGCAATTTCATGAACCTTCGGCCATATTCAAGGTAATTCTCTCTTCGGAATAAGGCATCGGCAACCACATTTTTATCATGGAATACAACTGCCATATGAGGTTCCATAGAGATACCCCCATCATATCCGTTGTCAATCAGATCTTTCACAATCCTTTTAACATCACCATCACCTTCTCCGGGATAACAGTAGTCAAGGTCGTTTTTGGCTTCATTATACACACCATCTTTAATATGAATATATTCAATATAATCTTTCACTTTCTGATAAAACTCCCATGATGATTGCATGGGATAAGGTAATTCTGCCGAATAATCCACATTGGCAACAGGATTGCCTGTATCAAAAACGAGTTTTAGTCCTGGAACGTTATCCAACATTTTAAGAGTGTAGCTCCATCCCATACCACCGTAATTCATACAGTTTTCATGTACAGGTGTAATTCCGGCTTTGGTAAATATTTCTGTTATTATACGGAGCCTTCGAAACCGTTCCTCTTCCATCTGGTTACCTGCTAAAGTCCCGTCAGAGTTCTTTAGTCTGGCATAACTCATCATACGGATAAGACTTGTTCCCAGTTTCTGCATCCTTGGGACAGCTCTGTTGATCTTTTCCAGAGTTTCTTCAAAAGGTTCTGTTATCTGAACTCCCCAGTTTGCCACTGTTGATCCAAAACAGTTGATCTTTACATCATTTCTCTCTAATTCTTTACAAATAAGATCAAACTTCCTGATGGGAAGATCATGGATATTAACACCGTCAATATTACGGGATTCAATATTCTCCCAGCCCAGTATTTTAGTCACTTCAATCTGATCAGCCAAACTGTCGGCGGCTTCGTCAGCAAAACCTGTTAAATACATAGCTCCTCCTGAGAAAGAATTACAGATCTATTCTCTTTCCCGTAGAATTGGATCTGTAAATTGCATCTATAATTTTAAGAATATTAAGTCCGTCTTCTGCACTTGTACCCCGGATCTGTTTAGCCTCCCCGGTAACACAATCTTTGAAATGCTTTAATTCATCTTTATAACCCAGGGCCTGATGCTCATCTACAGCAGGATAAGTCCATCCTTGAGTAAACTCCGCTTTCTCAATAGCGTATCCATATCCCTTCATGGAAAATACTTTAAGAGGGTTACCGAAAGTCATATCTGCTGTAAGACGTCCATCGGTACCATAAATTTCCACTACATCATCCATGCCTCCCCGGGTAACATAATTTCCTTCTACTGTCACTTCAGTACCATCAGCATAGGAGAGTATACCAAAACCCCAGTCTTCACCTTCCATCTTTTTATGGACCATATTTTTTTCACCACCTCCGGAACATCTTCCTGTAACACTTACAGGCATACCCAGAAGATGATGAAAGAAACCGATGGGGTGGACAGCCAGATGAATAACACTCCCTCCACCGCAGAATTTTATTTTCTGGGCAAATGGAGAATGGGAGCCATTATGAACTTCCTTTCCCTTGAGATACAATACTTTGCCAATGGCTCCCTCTTCCAGAAGATTTTTTACCCTGACAAGAGAAGGCGCAAAGATCCAGTCTTCAGCATAAAAATACTTTTGTCCGGTTTCCTTCTGCACAGCTACAATACGTTCTCCATCCTCCAATGTTGTTGCAAAGGGTTTTTCACAGATAACATTCTTTCCTGCTTTCATTGCAGCAATAGCTACCTCAGCATGTAGAAAATTAGGAAGACAGATATCTACAAGATCTATTTCAGGATCTTCCAGAAGCTTTTTGTAATCATTGTAGGTTTTTTCTATCTTATGAACGGATGCAAAAAATTTTCGCGCCTCAGAATCAATATCAGCAATTGCATATAAAATAGCTTCCGGAACTCCTCTCCAGGACTGAGCATGAAAATCACCTGCAAATTTAGCACCGATTATTCCAATTTTAACTTTCATAAATCCTCCCTTGATTGTACCATTTTAATTGCATTTGCAGGGCAAACATCTACACAGGTTGAACATCCTGCACAGCTTTCTTCATCGATAGTTGTAACTTTGTCCGGATGAGTAATAGAGCTGCAGTGTCCAATGTTCCAGCACAAACCGCAAGCTGTACATCTATCCAAATCAACTTTGGCATAACCATCGTGAACTTTCAAACCTGATGCATCCTTTATGTTTTTATGCAGAACATCCCTGAAATCCCTGATAGAAGAATAACCCATTTCTTTCATATAGGACTTTAAATTATCAATGAGTTTAGGCATCCAGTCGAAACCACGGATCATTGTTTCGGTGCATATCCAGACAGCATCTGCACCGGTCATAATTTGCTGAACCGCACTGGAAAGGTCAGATACGCCGCCGGAGCCAATGATAAATGGTTCCGGACCATTGTAGATTCTCATTTCATATGTATCCCGCAGTGCAAGAGGCCTGATCCAGGGACCAGAGAGACAGCCAAGAGTTATCGAATCCTGCAGCCGGTAGATTGTTCCCATTGGATTTCTGATATCAATATCCGGAATGCCAAGTCTGTTAGCTACACCGCCCACAGCAGCTGCACCGGCATTAAGAGACTGCCATGCTGCCTGGGCAATTTTTCCACCTTCAGGGGTAAGCTTGACAACAACAGGTATATTTACTCCACGGGCAATTTTTTTCACCACTTTAGGAAGTTCAACCAAATCTGACCCAAGGCTTGCTCCTGTTGCCTTTTCTGTTGTCTCACCGGTTGTTGTCAGGTTGAAGGACATATTGGGACAACACATATTCAGCTCAATACCATGGGCCCCGGCATCTTCAAATCTTTTTGCAAGTTTAACCCAACCTTCCGGGTCATCACCGTCGTATGTAATATTGGGAAAAATAACAATCTCTTTTGTAACCTTTCTTGCTTCCTCGATCACACTCAGGGCTGCTCCGGGAGTCAGTCTTTTTTCTGCAGTGAAGATATGAAGTTTCTCTTTTTTCAACCATCTGTATCTTGGAGGCAGCGAAAGATAGGGAACAGGATCAATAGCAAGTTTTACTGATACTCCTGCCCAACCGCTGTCCTCGGCCTGCCTTATATGATCAACTGTCTTAACTGTCGGCCCTGAACCAACAATAAAAGGATTTTTTAAGGTTATATTTCCAAGCTTAACAGAAATATCAATAGAATCACTCATCTGCTGACTCTTCCCGAAGAATCTCCACCCATTAGTTTTTCAACTTCAGAAACTGTTACCATATTGAAATCACCTTTAATAGTGTGTTTTAAGCAGGAAGCAGCTACCGCAAAATCAAGGGCCTTCTGATTATCATTATAGGTATCCAGACCATAGATTAATCCCCCCATGAAACTGTCACCCCCGCCAACCCTGTCAACGATATGTGTTATCTGATATTCGGGAGCCTGGAATAATCTGTTCCCATCCCAAAGGACCCCGGACCAGGTATTGTGGTTGGCATTTACCGAACCTCTTAGAGTAATTATTACTTTATGTGCCTTGGGAAATTTCTTCATTAACTGACGTCCTACGGACTCATACTTTTTCCCATCAATATCTCCTGATGTGACATCAATTCCATCAGGGTGAATCCCAAATACTTTCTCTGCATCCTCTTCATTTCCCAATATAATATCACATCCTGAAACCAGTTCAGGCATCACTTCTCCAGCTGTCTTCCCCCATTTCCACAGCTTATTTCTATAATTCAAATCAACAGAAACTGTAAGCCCTTTCAACTTTGCCGCATTAACAGCTTCAAGGCATACAGCTGCTGCATTTTCAGATATTGCAGGAGTAATCCCGGTCCAGTGAAACCAGGAGGCTTTATCAAAAATTCTCTCCCAGTCAATCATTCCCGATTCTATCTCTGAAACTGCTGAATGGGCCCTGTCATAAATAACTTTACTTCCCCTGCTTACGGCTCCGGTTTCAAGAAAATAAATACCCAATCGCTCTCCGCCGAATACTATTTCAGAAGTATCAACACCAGGTTTTCTCAGACTCATCAGTGTAGAATGACCCATATCGTTATCAGGTAAACGGGTAATATATTTTACATCCATACCAAAATTTGCCAGGGAAACTGCAACATTGGCCTCTCCTCCCCCAAAACTCGCTTCAAATTCTGTTACCTGACTGAATCGCTGATAACCTGGTGTTGCCAGTCTGAGCATAATCTCTCCGAATGTAACTACACACTTATTCATATTTTCTCTCTTTTATCCTGACATTTACTGTCTTTCTACCGATTATTGTTGACACCATAAAAATTGCATGCAACTATTATGATGTGTTATCAAAGCTTGTTTGTCAAGATTTTTTTCACGCTATCAACTTACAAACTGAAATATGCATTTGATTCTGCAAATTTAGTTATAACCAGTATATTTCCCAGGAAGGATAGACTGTATGGCTGCAGAAAAGGTTACGATATACGATATTGCAGATGAACTGAACATCTCAGTCAGTACAGTTTCCAGAGTCTTAAATAATTCTCCATTGATAAGTACTGATAAAGCACAGCTTATTCAGGAAACTGCAGCCAGAATGGGATATCAGAAAAGACAGATTAAACGGCATCGAAGGCGAACAATTCTAAACATTGCTCTGATTCTACCATACAGGGAAGACCCCTACATGCATTTGTTCTACGATGCAGCACAGCTAATAAAGGGTATTGAAGATGGATTCGGGGATACAACAATCAGTATAATCACTGATCTGGATCTGGGTGTATCAAAAATATTCTCTCATAAAAAAACCGGTAATATCGATGGTGTAATTTTTGCCTTCTCTGATCCCCATACAGACCTGCTTAAAAACCTGGATTCACGTAAAATCCCATATGTATTTTTAAACCGAATAAAAAAAGTCCATAATTATATATGCAGTGATTACAGATCCGGTATGATGAATCTTGTCAGAAATCTGGTAGAGAAAAGAAATGCCCGGAATATGATCTTCATAGGGTTCTCCAGTAATGTGGAAATATCAGAGAGGAAAGAAGCTGGATTCAGGGAAGCATGTAAAAAATATAATATTGAATGTAGAGTGGAGATGATCTCCTCAATCAATAAAATTGATTCGGATTTTATTGATAGAATGGATTTCAGTAATAAAGATGCAGTCCTCTGCAGTAATGATATCCTGGCGGTCACACTTCATCAGGCTCTGATACACAAAGACATACGTATTCCGGAAGACATTGGTCTTACTGGTTTCGATAATTCCCCGATAAGAGAACTTTTCTGGGACAAAATTACAACTATTGATCTCTCTACAGGTCAACTGGGCAGAGAAGCTGCCGTATGGTTGAAAAACTGGATAGTTAACAGAAATGAATCCCGGATACATGAACTTATACCAGGCAAATTTATACCGGGTACAACAATTTAAGGCTGTCCGGTAACCCTGTAGTTCAGTAAATCCGCTACCGGGTTGTAAATTCATTCGAAAATGATAAAATACAACATCCTACTTAATCAGGAATTATATACTGTGACTGTTGAACAATTATTTTTGAAGAATCGACCGGAAGACTTAAAAGGTCAAATTGAAATAGCTTTGCCTTCAAGGATTAAAAAACTATATAAGTTACTTCAAAAGACAATATATTCATTTCGTTATGAAGCTTTTGTTCTGCCACCTGAAGAATTAAAGGAATTATCAATAATTTTGATAGAATTTGCAGAGGATCTATACTGCAATTTAGGATTTTGGAAGGCATATGAAGATTATAATGTCGAATTTTTTAATACTCCGTTACCCATAGTTCTGGATCCAGAAGAAAAGATAGATAATCTATTCAGCAGCAAGAGGATTCAATTTCTCCTTCACCATGTTTATGAGAAAATGAAACCGGAATTACTCATAAAGTATTCCCATAGTGAACTTATACAGCTCTCAGAAAAAGTATCAGTATTCCTTACTGGTTCATTTGCCAACATACCCAAAACTTCCGGTATTAGTAAATTACTTTCCAGTACAAATGCAGAAGCCGGTGATGTTAAAAGAAAACTTCTATGGCTTGGGAGGAATTCCTATTTATTTCGTCTAAGTTTTAATGAGTATATTGAAGAAAATTCCAGTGGCGAAGTTGAGATAAATACAATCGACGACTTTCTTTGCTCACAAAATACAACCCTGTCAGGTCTTGGAGTAATAGATGTCCTTGCAAATTGTCTTGAAATTACAGCTGAAGAAAAAAAAGATCTGCGAAGCTGGTATGAAAGGCATCAATCTGCATACAAAGTAATAAAAACTGAAGAAACTGAGATTATGACTTTAAATATTGTTAACAATAAGGAATATATTATAAATACCGGAGAGTTTACAAGCCAGTTTAAAGAACACTGTGTTATTTTAGGCAGCTTAATTCCCTGGAACAGGGAATGGTATTGGTCCGGTACTCAAAGTAAGTATAAAACTCTCCCTGATGAGGCAATTAGTGATATAAGAAAGGACTTTCTTAATAAACCTGCAATAATATATCGTTATTGTAAGGACCTTCTTCAGGAAGCTATTGAGATAAACAAGGTGCAGTGTGAAAGGTTTACAGATTATTATAACGATGATATTGCAGAATTCCCTGATGGTTTATCAATGGCCGCTTCCGAGCAGAAAAGAAGTAAATCAATTTTTAAGAAATACTTATCAAAGAAAGAACAAAAAGACTTTGCAAAGAAGCATAAGCTGAAAAATGGAGCTCCCCATTATACTTATTCGGAAAAATTAATTAATGAATCCGAAGGAGTAGCACTCTTTTATAATTCGGATGAAGGGATAGAGATAGCAGTCTTTTTTGATTATATTTTAAATGCCTTTAAGAAAAGAGGCAAAGATCTAACTGACGATGAAACTGAAAGTATTATGGGTTTTATAAAAGCCTATAATCTAAGTCCGAATTTTGTTAAAAGAATGATAAAAGACTACGGTGAAGAATCGATATTAAAATCATTTATGATTGAAAAAGAAGATAAAAATACCATAGATTATTTACTTCGGAAATATAAGGGGCATTTTTATAGGAATAGATATCCGACTTTAACTGTTCGTTAGAGTAAGTTAAGAGGGAATATGGCAAAACAAAAGAAAAAGCTCACGCCTTCCCAAAAGGCTGCAAAAAAGAAACGGCAAAAAG
>DAOWMA010000266.1 GCA_030643345.1 Spirochaetaceae bacterium | reverse complement strand
CTTTGACTTAATACCAAACACTTTGCATCTTCTGGGAAATTTGGGTTCCCAGGTAACGGCAAAATGGATACATTTTAGACAATTAGGCGGTCGATCCGGTATATTCATGATAGACAGACATTGTAGTCCCCGATAGTATATATATCAATATGATAAACAACCCAAATAACAGCGAACCTGAATTAAAACAAAAAGCAGTTCTGATATGTATACAATATCCGGATATGGATAAAAATGAGGCAGCCATACATCTCTCGGAACTTGAAAACCTTGTAGATACTATGGGTGCAGTAACTGTAAAGACAATAATAGTCCCCTTAAAAAAAAGAAGTCCTAAATTTTTTGTAGGCAGCGGTAAAGCTGAAGAAGTTGCAGATATTGCAGACGAACTTGATGCGGAATTGATTATTTTTGACAATGAACTTTCCCCTGCTCAACAGAGAAACCTCGAAGAACTCAGCGATAAATGCGTAATTGACCGTCAGGAAGTAATTCTTGATATCTTTGCAGGAAGGGCAAAAACAAGAGAAGCTGTTCTCCAGGTAGGTCTGGCACGAATGGAGTACAGTCTTCCAAGACTGACCAGAGCATGGACCCACCTCTCCAGACAAAAGGGAGGTACAAAAGGTACCAGAGGTGAAGGAGAAACCCAATTAGAGGTCGATCGGCGTATTGTTCTTAGAAAAATTACCCGACTGGAGAAAGAACTGATAAAGGTCCGCCAGCATAGAAAAACTTTAAGAAAACAGAGGTCCTCCGTCCCCATTCCGACTGGAGCAATTGTAGGTTACACAAATGCAGGTAAATCATCTCTGCTGAATACTCTTTCAGGCGCTGATGCCTTCGTTGAAGATAAGCTGTTTGCAACACTTGATCCCACAACACGTAAAGTAACGCTTCCTGAGGGACAGAAAATTCTTTTGACAGATACCGTTGGATTTATCAGAAAACTCCCCCATAATCTGGTGGATGCATTCCGGTCCACCCTGGAGGAGACAGTACTGGCAGATTTTTTAATCCTTGTTCTTGATATTTCTCATTCTGAAGTAGAAGAACAGTACAGAGTTACAATGGAAGTTCTTGAAGAGCTTGGTGCCGGGGACAAACCTATGATAGTTATTTTTAATAAAATAGATTTAATTAAAAAACCTTTTGAGAGTAATAATATTGAATCAAATCATCCTGATGCCCTTTATATATCCACAAAAACAGAAGAGGGTCTTGGCGCTTTATACAAAAAAATTGAAGAATTACTGAATAGAGACAAGCATATTATGACTGTGTCAATTCCTGCAGACAGATATGATCTTATATCGATGATACACCGGGAAGGTAATATTTTGGAAGAGGAATATATTGATACAGGATCAATTATTAAGGCAAGAGTACCAGTTAAGATATATAACAAACTGAAAGGGTACATAACAAATGATTATTAAAGGAACAATGTAGGGTGCAGGCCTTGCGCCTGCCCTCTCTGGGAATAACAAGGGAAATCAAAATGACACTGGAATTAGCAGCAGATCTTATAGTATTTTTTCATTTACTGTATGTTTTGTTTACAGTTGGAGGGGAGGTCCTTGTTCTTCTGGGAGGAGTAGTTGGCTGGCAGTGGATAAGAAACAGAGTTTTTAGAATTATCCATCTGCTGGCCTCCTTCTTTGTTGCTGTCGAAGCTCTGGTTGGAGCAATGTGCCCTCTTACAACAATAGAATACATACTAAGACAACGGGCAGGACAGACTATTGATAGTGAAATATCATTTGTAGGACGTCTTATCAGAACAATAATTTTTTATGACTTTCCTGCAATCTTTTTTACGGTCCTTTATGTGGGATTTGCCTCCCTGGTAATTATCACATTTTTCCTGATTAAACCAAAAAAGAGAAACAAAAAAAAGCAGTAATGTTTACTCCGGGCAGCCATCGTCAAAACCCATAAAGTCAAAGATTTCTGACTGAATCCAGATAAAATTCCCATTTTCTGAGGGAACAAGAAAACGGGCAGATTCAGTTTCAGCTCCATCAATTGTAAATATAACTACTTTTTCAACAGCAAGGACCGGATAACACTTACCCTTATCAAAAAGATTTGCCATTTTAATATAATTTGAAGACATATGGGGAAAAAAGTCAGTAAATGCTTTTTCAAGATCTTCCTTAACACGAACATAAAACCTGGATACCTGAGCTATCATCGATGCCTCCTGAGGTTGCTGAGATCGTTCCTAAGGACGCATAGACGAGCAGCAAACTTGTTTGCGCCCAGTCTCAGGACTTCGTCCTTCCGGTACGACTCATTGGCGAGCAGCAACGGTCGCATTGCCGAGCAGGGACGGATGCATTCCCGAGCAATAGACGAAGTCTATGACCAGGGGACGGAGTCCCGACCAGGCAAACTTGTTTGTGACCAGCCTGCGTATAGCATATTATGTTAAAAAATATATTTTTTCAAGGACTTAATTCATACATGCCTTAATAAATTAACCCGACCAATTTATGGTCGGGCAGCTTTATATGAAAGAAACTTCTACTACCTACATATTCTTCAAAATAGCATCTGCGGACCGCCCAATATCGCTGGATGGATTCATTTTAACGGTTATCTCAAGCTTCTTTACGGCATCCTTACCCCTTCCAAGACCATTAAGAGCAGTAGCTGCAAGATAATTTACTGCCTGAGCAGTACCGGAAAAGTCATCATTCCTTAAAAAATCATTAAAAAGATCAAGGGCATCCTTGTAAGCCAGAGATTCGAGAAGAAGTGTGCCTTTAAGAACAACAAAATCAGGATAGTATTCAGAATCATAATCACTTTCAACTTTATCAAGATAAGACAGGGCTCTGCCTGAAGATCCAAGCATATAATAGCTGTACCCAATGTAATAGTTATAATCGGAAAGTTCTTCATTAAAAGCCAGGTCCATCTCCTGGTTAAGAAAATCTATGGCACCATTAAAATCGCCATCACCGATCATCACAATTGCTTCATCGATAATCATACTGTCTTCAGAGAGCCATTCAACATCATCTGTTGCAGTAGCGGATCCTCTTACTCCCATAACTGCGGTTTGCACATTGGAACGACTATTATCACCTGACAGAAATTTTTTAAAAACAGGATTATTACTCCAGGCTGAAACCTTCCCTTTTCGGGAAATAAGTTCCCCCAGCTTATATGAACCAGGTTTATTCAGCAGCAGTGTATTACCATCTGCATCTATTTCAACCAGAGAGTTGGCCCCAATTCTTATAGTACTGCTGCCATCTATCATGTCTCCAATAAAAACTTCATACCATGGTCCGCCATCTTTCAGATATACATCACCTTCCGAATAAACGAGCATAAGCTCTCCTGCAGTCAATGGGAATACCATTAAAACCAGCAGCATTATTATTACCAGATATTTTTTCAAAACCAACCTCCAGTTACCATTAAAAAACGAGTAACTTATTTACAGTTTATCCCTTTTTTCTTAAATATTCAATTTTTCATTGATATTTTATGTTAATTATTCACGACCCTTCCGCATTGGTACAAAAACAACCCTGCTATGAGTATATTCTTTGAAGGAATCTCCCCTCTTTTCAATAACCATAAGCTTCTGACTGGTACCTTCCACACCTACAGGAACAACAAGGGTCCCTCCTTCAGAGAGTTCTTCTTTTAGAGCCTCCGGCACAATCTCTGCTGCAGCACTGACTATGATGGCATTAAAAGGAGATGCCGATAAAAACCCTTCATTTCCATCCCCATAGATAAATCTAACATTACCTGCACCAAGCTGTTCCACAATTAACTTTGCACTGCTGTATAACGAACCCAGCCTCTCAATTGTGTACACTTCTCCGGCAAGATAAGAAAGAACAACAGTCTGATATCCGCTGCCTGTTCCTATCTCAAGAACTTTTTTATTTTTATCCAAAGCACAGATCTCACACATCAGCGCCACAATGTACGGCTGACTTATTGTCTGATTACAGTCTAT
>DAOWMA010000174.1 GCA_030643345.1 Spirochaetaceae bacterium | reverse complement strand
GGAACCATCTCTTGCTAAAGCATCTCCCGATGAGTCATTCCAGTTTCTAAGAAAGGGATATTTCTGCGTAGACAGTGTCGATTCGAAACCCGGTGCACCTGTTTTTAATAGAACTGTTTCCATGCGTGATACATGGGCAAAGCTTCAAAAAGCAGCTGCAAAAAAATGTGATTAAAGCAGGCATATTGGGTTTTTTGGGCAGGGGGACCCTGCCCGTACATTGTTTATATTGCAAATTTATTTTTTAGTTAAAATTATTTTTTTTTAATAATCCAACACCTGTGGGGTTTTTGTTTTCGGAAAAAATCTTCCCCTATTGTTGTATTTGTAATATCTTTTGATTGAATATTTTGGAATCGGCCTGGATCAAAATGGAATTTAGTATAATTTGTAGAAAATATTATATATCCATCTTTATCCATAAGACCCAGA
Source organism: Spirochaetaceae bacterium (assembly GCA_030643345.1). Taxonomy (GTDB): domain Bacteria; phylum Spirochaetota; class Spirochaetia; order B11-G9; family B11-G9; genus JAJRQE01. Next base: position 5,030 of record DAOWMA010000174.1, on the reverse strand, counting down.
CATGCTTTTAATAAGGAAAAATAATCTCTCTGAATATCAAATGTTCCTTCCATTTTTCTACTGTTCGAAAAGGTAGGAGGGTCAACAATGATAATATCGTATTCTTTCCCCTCTTTTCGGGCATTAACCAGATAATCTGCTGTATCAGAGGAATTAAATTTGTATTTCGTGCTTAAAAAACCATTTAGAGAAAGGTTTTTCATCGCCCAGCGATTGTAGTTAGCTGATAGATCTACTGTATCGATAGTTTCGGCTCCGCCTGCTGCTGCATAGACTGAAAAAGAACCGGTATACGCAAAGAGATTTAAGACTTTTTTACCCATGGCGCTGTCTCTGACCATTTCACGTGTTTTCCGATGATCCAGGAATAATCCGGTATCAATATAGTCATGAAGATTAACAAAAAACTGCAGTCCGTTTTCCATTACCTCTACCATGTTTCCGGAATCATCCAGTTTTTTATGTTGAGAAATTCCCTGCCGGGTTTTTCGGTTTTTATAGAATATCTTCTCTTTTAAAACATAGAGCATTCTAAAAACTGTATCTATAATTTCTTCTGCCGAAGGTCCCCCATTATCAGAATCTTCCCGATAATCCAGTATATAAATATAGGAACCATATATATCCACAGTAATTAGCAGTGACGTAATATTTTTATCGTAAACTCTGTAACAATTTGTATTTAACGGTGTAAAGTACCGTCGCATTTTAAGATGATTCTGTTTTAAGAGTTTTCCGAAATCTTTCAGAATGTAGTTCATGAATGTATCGTATCATGGATTACAATCCTGTTCCACTGTGTTAAGGATTGCAGCGGAAATCCCGTACCGTGGTTGTATGGCGTCGTAGAGACGCAAGATCTTGCGTCTGTACGTACCAAATCAAATTGTGATCTTTAAAATCAAATCCGGGCGGAATTGCAGCGGAAAGCCTGACCCTGTTAGGGCAGGTCCCCGTGCCTGCCCTAACAGGGTAACACCCAAAGAAGAGTGGGAAAAGGGAGAGAAAGAGAGACGGAGAGAGAGAGGAGAGATGCAAAGCATTGCGTCTTTACAGCTATATCAGTATATTATAGCGAAACAGGAGGAGTTTGTATGAAAGTAGAAGTTGGATGCAGCTGGAAGGGTGAAATGGCCTTCGAAACCGTTATGGACGGACATAAAATTGTTATTGATGCAACACCGGAAGTTGGTGGTAAAGATCTGGGACCAAGACCAAAACCATTTATGTTACTGTCTCTTGGAGGATGCACTGGTATGGATGTAATCTCTATTCTGAATAAGATGGGTCAGAAAGTTTCATGGTTTAATGTTAGAGTCGAAGCGGAACAAACTGAAGAGCATCCAAAACACTATTCAAGTTTTCATATAATTTATGAATTTAAAAATTCTGATGATCTTAACAGAAAGAAAGTAGAAAAAGCAATTATGCTTTCCCAGGACAGATACTGCGGTGTCAGTGAAGTTTTAAAGAAGGCTGCTGATATAACCTATCAAGTTGATTATTTATAGGGTATAACAATGGATGAAGAAAACAATAAACTTCTTGCAAAAATGGAACTGGAAAACGGTGGTAAGCTTGAGTTCAGGACTTATGCTCAATTTGTTGGGAAATCCGGCGGGAAGACTAAAAACCTTGGTGGCCTTTTCTTTTTTGTTGGAAACAGATTGATATTTGAAGATTTTGAAAGACAAAGCAGTTCTCTTTCACTGATGTTTCGGAAAAAAACTGAATATGTAAAACTTAAATTTCAGATTACTGTTTCGGAAATTGAACGGATAAATACTATAAACCTGTCCCAGGCGATGAAGGTTATAAAATATAACAATAATCCCAAACAGTTATTTGAAATTTCCGGCATACGTAAAATATTATTTAGAAATGTTACTCAAATTCTTCTTAAAGATGGAAGTGCATACTATTTTGAAATTTTTGATTTAAAAGGTTTTAATACTTTTATGGTTGAACAAATGATGTAGGTTAGAAATTACCGGTGATTTTTAGGAAAAATATTCTTATACTGTCAAACAATCGTCTAAAAAAACCGCCGGTATCAATATCTTCTGCTGCTGTAATCGAATATTGACCTATAATTTCATCGTCTGCAAACTGGATAATTTCTCCCAGAATATCCCCTTTTTTTATAGGTGCAATAATATTTCCTGGAAGCTCTACTCTGATTTTGAGTATTGCTGCTTTTTCCACAGGAAGTGTAAGGATTGGAATTTCAGGAAACTTTAATTCTATATAAGTTTTTAACCCCTTCCATACCCGGGGAAGAACAAATTCGGGTATATCACTTTTTATATTGGTAAAACTATAAAACCCATAAGACAGAAGATTTACTCCGTCTATCGCCCGGAGCATTGATCCTTCTGCACTGGTTTCTCCAGGACCTCCAAGAAGAACAGCAATCAGTCTTCGATCATCTTTTTTGGCAGTCAATGCTACATTGTAACCTGATTCATCGATATATCCTGTTTTTAATCCATCTACAGGAGCATAGACTGTCAGAAGATTATTTCTGTTATACTGGGTTATTGGACCATAAACGGAATTTCCATTTGTTTTCCAGTTTTCCTTTTTTGGATAGGTAAAAAAGTTTACCGAATGAAGTTCAGGGAGAGCTTCGGGGAAGCTATTGATATAAATAGAGCAGAACTGTACAAACTCTGCAGCAGTTACTATATTCTTATCGCTGAGTCCGGATGCATCTTCAAAATGAACAGATTTAAACCCCATCTTCAATACTTCCCTGTTCATCATCTCTACAAATTGCTCCACTGATCCTGCAATTCGCTGTGCTATTGCAATGGCCGCATCGTTTCCTGAAGGCACAGCCAGGCCAAGCATTAGATCTGACATAGATACTTCCTGTCCTTTCTCCAAAAACATTAAGGAGGATCCTGAGGGGAGAGACCTGAAATCTGCTTCCCTGCTTATTGTAATTATCTCATCTTTTGACACTCTTCCTTCTGCTATCTCTTTGTAAACCAAATAGAGGCCCATGAGTTTTGTCATAGATGCAGGAGAAATCGAAAGATTACTATTTTTCTCAAAAAGTACAGCACCTGTCAGACTGTCAATAAGAATAGCAGATCGGGCATTAAGGGTTGGAACAGGTTGTAGGGGCAGGGCTTGCCCCTGCCCAATGATTGTTAAAATACCTATAACAATTAACAAAAATAGTTTTATAGAATTAATATTTTTTATTTTCAAAGTATATTCCCAGATTGAGTAGTATTTGAAAATATACTATACTAAAGTTCAATATCATTAAACTGGATAAGAGATGGAAAAATTAAATAGTGATGAAAAAATAGGTGAATGGCTTGTAAGAGCAGGGATAATGTCAAAAGAGGATGTTGAGTCAGTTCTAAAAGTTCAAACGGATGGTAATGACTCCCTTTTTGGAATTATCGCTATGGAACTTGGTTTTATTGAAACTGAAGTACTTATTAATTTTGCCGAGGTAAAAGGAATATAAAATGGAAATAGCTTTTAATAATCTTGTTAGGGATATAATAGCAGCGGGTAAATATGCCGCAGCAGAACAGCATACTGTATCCAGGGGAATCAAGTCTGATGGTTCTATACTTACAAAGGTGGATACTGCACTTGATAAACTTTTAACTGATAAAATTAATGAACATTTCCCTGATTCAAATATCGTTAGTGAAGAAAACCCCTTACCTGACAACATAAAAGCAAACAGCAAGTGGACCTTTACTATTGACCCGATAGACGGAACTGATTCATTCAGCCAGGGAATGCCCGGATGGTGTCTGGCTATTGGAATACTGGACTCCGATTTTAAACCTGTGGGAGCTATAATCAATGCTCCACGATGGGGTACAGTAGAAAGTAACGGAAGCCTTTTAACATTAATGCCCGGGGGACCTTTAAAAGTTAACGGAAAAGAACTGGATATTTCTGATTTTGATTTTGATTCTCCAGGTCAGCTAATGCTGGGTTCCGGAGTTCATCAGGTTTTTGAATACAGCACTTATAAACAGAAACTACGGGGTGCCGGCAGTGCCGTCGTCAATATAATGGCTCCTCTCCTTCACAGCGACGTAAAGGGTGCAGTTATAACCCCATGCTATATTTGGGATGTTGCAGCAGCCCATGCTGTTATCCGAAAAGCAGGACTGGACCTTGAGTACTACGGAGGAGAGAAAGTTAACTACAAATTCCTGGTTGATAGAACAAAGGCACCTGAGAACTTTGTAGCAGGAAGTACAAAAACACGAAAACTTATTCGCGAATATTTTAAACTGAGGTAAATAAGGCACGATGAATTGTGCCTCTAGGCCCATAATTTACTGAGTCTTTCAAAAAGGCCTTCTTCCGATTTTTCAGGGATACCGTTGGACCTGAGAAATTCGTAAATAATCTTGAGAACAGCATCTCTTACTTCAGACCTTGTAATGATTTCTGCTTTTTCGAAAAAACTCTCACTATCTTTAATGGTTCTATCAAATTCAGAAAGGCAATCATCAAAATCCTCAAAATTTAGTTCTTTTACTGTTTTATCAAGATTTTCAAGCTCATTCTCTTCAATGTTACTATCAGCAACAACAACAGTCTCCAGACATCCTGCTAAAAACACTCTTTCCTCATGGTTCATAAAACTGATATCTGTCATAAAACACCCTCCTGCCTATTATAGCTCTTAATCATCACTTCTATAATTAGATTGTCAACCTCCTATACTTACAATAATAAAAGAACAGATGGAAGAAAGCAAATATATGATATAAATTTATTAATAAAAATATCCACCCTGTTATGATGTTATCAAACTAAAAGTGTTTCTCCTGCTGCTATTCTTCAGGAATATCCCTGGCAGAAATACCAGTATAGATATGATTAACCGGATCTATACGTCTCATTGGTTTCTGAATAGTTTTTTCTTCGTGAATATGAGCCACAAGACCAGGAACTCTGGCCATTATAAAAAAGGAATTAGCCAGCTCCGGCGCAATTTCCAACTCAAGCAGCAGTGCCGCAATAGCACCATCCACATT
>DAOWMA010000161.1 GCA_030643345.1 Spirochaetaceae bacterium | reverse complement strand
ATTTTTGTTTTATTTAGTAAAAGATAAAAAAAAGGTTCTATTATTGAGATAAAATAAATTGATAAGTGGTTTTTTTGCTTTATACATGAATAATCTCTTTCATTTTGCACAAATGTGTTATAGTATTGGTCAGAAGGAGTCTCTGTATGAATGAAATTACAGTAAATGGAAAAGTTCACGAAATTCCCGATTCTGATCTTGAAATGTCACTTATTGATTATCTTAGAAATAAACTGGATCTGACAGGTACAAAGAATGGATGTAACATAGGTGTATGCGGAGCCTGTACTGTGTTGATTGACGGAAGTGCGAAGCGTTCCTGTGTGCTTAAGCTGAAAAAAGTTATTGGCAAAGAAATTATTACTATTGAGGGTATGGAAGCAAAAGATGGTACTCTTCATCCTATACAACAGGCATTTATTGACTGTGGTGCAATACAATGTGGTTTTTGTACTCCCGGTATGGTTATGAGTTCATATGCTCTTTTGCTTCAGGAAAAAGAACCCACCAGGGACAGGATTAAAAAGGCAATTGCCGGTAATCTCTGCAGATGTACGGGATATCAGCAGATAATTGATGCCGTGGAAACTGCTGCAGAGGTAATGCGGTCCAGGTAGAAATGTCGTAGGGGCAGTCTGGTCAGAAGCTTGCTTCCGACCAGACTGCCCCTGCATTTTAACGTGAGCCGCGAATATATGGTTCCCCCAATGTTGCGGGAGCGCTCATTTTCCTTTGTCCTTTACTGCTGAGCCCGTAAAATAAGAGGACACCGAGAGTCGTCAGGTAAGGCAGCATGGCCAACAGGTTGGGAGAGATTCCCAAAGGCTGCAGCACATACTGAATTACAAATATTCCACCGAAAACATAGGCACCTATGAAGGCTTTTGAAGGTTCCCACAGGGCAAAAATAGTTAAAGCTATTACTATCCAGCCGCGGCCGGAAGTCATTCCTTCAATCCATGATTTACTGTACGCTGTGGAGAGGTGTGCGCCTGCCATACCGGCGAAAGCCCCTCCAATCATAACACAGAGATATTTAACCATTGTTACGTTTATCCCCATTGTTTCTGCTGCTTTGGGATTTTCACCAACTGATCGGACCGTAATACCGACTTTTGTGTGCTTCATTACAAACCAGACAAGAATACCCAGACCTACTGAAAGATAAAAATAGGCATCCTGATAGAAAAGGACTTTCCCCAGAATGGGTATTTTTGAAAGAAAAGGGATTTCTATGGCATGCATTTTAACAGAGAGAGGACGACCTATATAGGGTTTCCCCCAGAGTCCGCTAAGGCCGATACCCAGCATTGTTAATGCAAGACCGGAAACTACCTGATTGGCTCTTAATGATACAGTAACAAAGGCATGAATAAGCGAAATCAATGCACCGGCAATAATTGCTGCCATCATTCCCAACCAGGGATTCCCTGTAGTAAAGGTTACGATAAATCCTGTCACTGCTCCAAAGGACATCATCCCCTCAATACCCAGATTTAGAATTCCTGCTCGCTCAGTTACAACTTCACCCATAGTTCCCAGTAGTAGAGGGGTTCCTGCAACAACGGTTCTGACTAATATTGATGTTAGTATTTCCAGCATCAACTAACTCTCCTTTGATATCGAACTTTATGGTTAATGAAAAAGTCTCCCATAATGAGAAAAATCAGTATCAGGCCATTAAATACATTTACAGTTGTTGCAGGCATACCCATAGACATTTGAATAGCATCTCCACCAACAATAATTCCTGCAAAGAACAGACCTGAGAAAATAGTAAAACCAGGATGAAGTCTTCCTAACCATGCGACTATAATTGCTGTAAATCCATAACCGGCACTTATTGTTTCAGGGTAACTTAAGTGAAGGTGAATTGAACTGAGTTCTCCTACACCAGCAAGTCCGGCTACACCTCCACCTATAAACATCATAATCAATGTTGTTCTGAAAAAATTAATCCCTGCATAACGTGCAGCTTCCGGGTTTTCTCCAATGACTCTGATCTCATAACCGAAACGCGTACGAAATACCAGAAATGCTAAAAAGAGAGCTACGCATACTGCCAGTATTATAAGTACCAGTGATACTCTTGAATTACCCATATGCTGCAGCACAGCCTGAGCGGGGAGGTCATCTGTATATGGATAACCGTATTTCGTCTTACCTTTCCATGGACCTACAACCAGGAATTTAACAAACTCAGCTGCTATATAATTTAGCATAAGAGTTGAAATTACTTCATTGATACCAAATTTGATTTTAAATATTGCAGGAAGCAGTCCCCAGAGGCCTCCGCCGATAAACCCTCCGGCAAACATCAATGGGAGTATTATAAAACCAGGAAGAGAAGGTCCCCAATTTAAACCAATCCAGGTTCCAAAAATTGCACCCACCAGCAACTGGCTTTCCGCTCCAATATTCCAGAATTTAGCTTTGTAGGCCAGTGCCAGACCACTGCCTATTAGAATGAGTGGTACTGCTTTTGTCAGCGTTTCTTTGAAACCGAAGAAGCTTCCAAACGAGGCCCGGAATATTTCGTGAATAGCAAAAAACGGATTAACCCCTTTAAGCAGAAAAACTATGCCCACGGCTAAAAGACCCGCACATAGGGAGGAAATAAGGATCATGAAATTTAAAAGGGGTGTAGCCTTTTCACGAGGTATTATTACGAATGACATTAGATGTTTTCTCCCTGGTTCTGTTGTTCCAATCCTGCCATCATCAGACCAATTCCATCTATATTGCAATTATTTGGATCAACTATACCCATTATACGCCCTTCAAACATCACTGCAATACGATCACAAACTTGAAAAAGCTCTTCAAGGTCTTCCGAAACAAGAAGTACAGAGCCTCCACGATCACGACAGTTAATTAATTCTTTACGAATAAACTCGGCAGCACCAACGTCGAGACCGTAAGTGGGATGTGCAGCAATTAGCAGATTAGGTTCTGAACTAATTTCTCTACCAAGAATTAGTTTCTGTATATTCCCTCCGGAAAGGTTCTTAACAGGTACACTGATAGAAGCCGCATCTACATTGTATTTTGCTACCAAATTTTTAGCGTGATCACGAATATTTGGATAATTCATAAGCATCCGATTGCTGAATGGTGTTTTATGGTGTTTCTTTAAAACAGAGTTTTCAAAAAATGGTAGATTTGCTACAGTTCCAAATTTAATTCTTTCCTCAGGAACGTGAGAAATTCCTCTGTTGTGAATATCCCTGGCGGTCAGATTGGTTATATCCTTTCCCTCTAAGCTAACTGAGCCAGTAACTGATTTGCGAAGTCCTGTTATAGCTTCCACCATTTCCCGTTGGCCATTTCCCGATACTCCGGCTATTCCGAATATTTCACCCCAAAGAACGTTAAAACCCAGATTTTGAACTATTGGTAATCCCTGATCACTGTTTACCGACAGATTGGAAACTTCAAGCATTGGTTTACCAGGCTTTACCTCTTTTTTTTCTAAAGAGCCGGATAATTCTCTTCCTATCATCATCCTTGCCAAATCAACTTTACTTACATCTTTAATAAGAGCGGTACCTGTAACTTTCCCTTTTCTCATTACCATTACCCTATTGCAGATGCTTGTAATTTCTTCAAGTTTATGGCTGATAAGAATTACAGAGTGGCCATTATTTATCATTTTTCTAAGGATATCAAAGAGTTCTTCAGCTTCCTGCGGTGTCAGCACTGAAGTTGGCTCATCCATAATAAGAAGATCAGCATTACGAATAAGAGTTTTTAAAATTTCTACTCTTTGCTGTTCTCCTGCAGAGAGTTCCCATATCTTTTTATTCGGATCAACGTTCAGACCGAATTTTTGAGAATATTCTTCTATTTGCTTACGCATATAGCGTTGAGGGAAAAAGAAGGGGGCTTCGTCAAAACCGAGTGCAATATTTTCCAAAACAGTATGTTTCTGCACAAGCATGAAATGTTGATGGATCATACCTATTCCCGCTTTCATACTGTCTTTAGGACTTCGAAGATAAAGAGGTTTTCCATTGACAATAATATGTCCTTTATCAGGATGATAGAGCCCATAGAGGACATTCATCAGAGTTGTTTTCCCAGCACCATTTTCACCGAGCAGACCAAGGATATCCCCTTTTTCAATAACAAGGTTGACATCCTGATTGGCTTTTACACCAATGAATGATTTTGTAATGTCCTTCATCTCCAGTATTTCTATACGTTCCAAAATGAATTCTCCCTTGGGCTATATATGTCGCTTAGAGCATATTTACTGTTAAGGCAAAGAAAAATGGGGACGCTTAAGCGTCCCTCATATATTAAATAGATACTAAAAATTAGTTCTGAGGTAGGGGAGAAATGAAGTTATCAACCTGATAGTTCATTTCTGCAAAGAGATGTCCTATGGATGCAATCTCTCCTTCAGCTACTGTCATATTCCCTTTCTGATCGTAAATGGGTCCTGTAAAAGGATCAAATACATCCCGACCGGATTTCATTTGTTCATGTCTTTTCATAACGAGATCATAAATAGAGATAGTACCGAAATCGGCCGAATCAGTTATAATTCCCTTAAGGGTTTCAACATATTTGGGGTTAATCATGTCATCCCATGTTCCACCCAGTTCTACAGCGTTTTCGCTCAGAAGCCAGAGCATGTCATAGTTTGTCATGTCTGTAGTTTTCCCCTCTTTATAGTCAAGGAGCATTTGTTCATATAAAACACCCCAGTCTGTTAACTGGCCGGTTAATACCGCATCTTTACCGTAAGCCTGCATGGGGCTGTAGTGGCTCATTGCATAAACCTCTTCACCCTTTTCCTGATGTTCCTGTGCTACTTCGATAACAGTAGGTGTATCTTCTGTAAAAGCAAGGACATCACAACCCTCAGCAATAAGTGCTTCTGCGGCTTCACGTGCCTTGTCCGGTCCATACCAGGCATAGATCCACTTAACACTTACAGTAGCTTTGGGGTTAATTTCTTTAATTCCAAGAGCAAAAGCGTTCATGTGTCTGAATAACTCAGGGATAGGGAAGGCCGCAACATAACCAATTTTATTAGATTTAGACATAGCTCCGGCAATCAGACCATTAAGGTAATAGATCTGGTACATATCACCCATATAGGTTCCCATGTTGGGAGCTCTCTTAAATCCGGAAGCATGGAAAAATGTTGTATCTGGATATTTTTCAGCTGCTTTAAAGGTGTCATCCATATAACCGAAACTGGTTGTAAAAATAACATCACATTTTTGTTCCTGAACCATTCTGTCGATAAAACGAACAGCATCACCTTCGGGAACACTCTCTACAGTAATTGTCTCCAGCCATGGAAGCTGCTTTTCTGCATAAAGTCGTCCCTGGTCATGGGCGTAGGTCCAGCCAAAGTCTCCGGCAGGTCCAATATACACAAAACCCGCTTTAACCTTTTCCACTTCAGCAGAATCATCAACAGCTGCTTCCTTTGTTTTGCTGCAGGAGGAAATAGCTCCCAGCATTAAAAGCAGCAGGGCTGCCAGTAAAATCATCTTGATTTTTTTCATTTTTCACACTCTCCTTTGTTTATATCTAATTACTTAGACAGGTTTCAATTTTATCCTGTATTTATTCAGTTGGCAAGGAAAATAGTT
>DAOWMA010000207.1 GCA_030643345.1 Spirochaetaceae bacterium | reverse complement strand
GGTAGAAAAAGTGCATCCAGGATAGTATATTTTTTACTCAAGGCAGATACCGAGTATTTAAATAATCTTTCTGATTTAATTAGACGACTAAAACCCAGTATTCGTAAATGTAATGTTTGCGGAATGTACACAGAAACAGAGGTTTGCGGTATTTGTGCAGATCACAGAAGAGACAGAGGAATAATCTGTGTTGTTGAAGAATCCAGGGATGTTCAGACTATCGAAGCAACAGGTGAGTTTAATGGAATTTTTCACGTATTAGGGGGAGTTATCTCTCCTATTGACGGAGTGGGACCGGAAGATCTGTCTATAAGAAAATTACTTTCAAGGCTCTCGCCAAATTCAGACGGGACCGGGGTGAGAGAGATAATAATTGCTACAAACCCAACAATCGAAGGGGACACCACCGCACTCTATCTGGTTGGTCTTTTAAAAAATATAGATATTCTTGTTTCACGTCTGGCATTGGGGCTTCCTGTAGGAGGTGATCTCGAATATGCAGATAAATTAACACTGTCCAGATCACTGAAAGGAAGAACAAAAATATCCTAAAGTTTTCCAATCAGCATTGAACATTTACCGGAAGGTATCGGCAGGGTCTTCTTCTTATCTTCATCCAGGATATTAATTGTAAAATAATACAGTTTTTCTGATTCAAGTCTGATCTCCCATCCTCTGGAGCTATTATTACTCAGGATGGTAATCATATTTCTTTTTAATGAGAGATCTTCTATTCCCATAATTTCAAGGGTAGGCATTATCCAGTCCACAGTTTTTCGGGGAAGACTTATATATAATCCCAGAACGTTTTCGATCATCAATGTAATAGATGCCAGAGCCGTATAGGTAAGGAACATTGTTCTTGGGAATGAATCATTGTCCTGCCAAACCGCAGGTCCTTCTTTATGGGGGAGATAGGCTTCATAAATATTACCCTTTTCTTCCCCTTCCGGGTGAAGTGTATCCAGCATGTAATAAAGGTGCCGGATTGAACATTCCCTTGCGAATTCATATTTAGCATATTTTTCAAGACCCTTGATTACCATATATGTAAAGGGTGAATATACCGAACCTCTGAAACCCATACCATCCTTATGAAAATCAGGATGATCCACAGATAAGGTTGGGAATGGATTTTCCGTACCAAATGTTTCAGGATTTTTCAGATGAGCTATCAGGGCATCTGCTCTGTCCACGTTAGGAAATTCTGCCAGGAGTGTCCAGAAGGCTGCAATAGTTTTAGCTTTTAACTGGTTTTCATCTACATCAAGATCGAAGTAGAATTTTTCCTCTTCATTCCACATAAGATTGGTAATTCTGGTTTTAAGAGTAAAATAGAGGCGTTTATACTTAAAGCTAATTTCCTTATTATTAAGAATATCCCCTATAGCTGACATATACAAAACATTTATTGCCTGCTGAACATTAAAATCCAGTGGGTAATATGTACCCTCCCGGGGTGAATTACCCATCATGGTTGCTCCAAGAGGTACTGCATAAAGACCATTTTCTGCCTTAAAATTACTTTCCAGCCAATTGTAGTAATTTTCCAGAATAGGCATAATTTCCTTTAAACGTTTTTTGTTGCCCATTTTATGATAGATATTATATTCTGCCAGAGCAAACAGGGGTGGATTTAATCCGTCCGGATTATTATCTGTAAAGACAGGCTTACCATCTTCTACGAGGTAGTCTGATCTTATAGCACCCGATTCTTCCTGTTTGCTGTAAAAATTATCCAGACTGGTTTGAGCTGGATAAATATTATTGCTGTAAACCAGGAAAAATGTCGAGAGGCATGCTTCAAATTGATTTATTACTTTATTGGTCGGATAGTTCAGGTATTTTTCTGTAAATCCATTTTCCTGAGTACCTGACTGCCATAAATCTGACATCCAGACCCATGACTTTTCATAAATATCTACAAAATCCTGATCATAAAAATGAACAGAGGGGAATCCCTTTTTAACCACTATATCTTCCTTACTTCAGCATATCAATATATTTAAACAAATCAACATATTTCATCATTCGGTTAAGACACACCTGAGACACTACTTAATGGATTTGAGATTTAAATATACTACAGATATAGACTGGAGTCAATTTTATTTTTTCCTTTTGATTTTGTCAATACGTGGGGATGATGTCCCTATGGTGGGGATGGTACACCTACGGTGGGGATGGAAGGGGCCTACGGTGGGGATGGAAGGGTACCCGCGAGGGGTACCCCTACAAATCATTTTATCATTTCTTTTACATTGGATAGAACTTCTGACATGTTTGTCAGGTCCACTGGCAGTATAATTTTGCTGTTGCTTTTAGCTATACCATTAAGTTGTTCGATATAACTTTCAGATAAACGCAGGACAGCAGCTTCTTCGCCGCCTACATCTTCCAGAGCTTCGGCGATTTTTCGGATACTTGCGGCAGTGGCTTTTGCTATAGAACGTATTTCCTGTGCCCTGCCTTCTGCAACATTGATCATCTTCTCTTTTTCACCTTCACTGATGTTTATTACTTCTTCCATAACTGCCTGGGAACGATTAATTCTGGACTCCATTTCACCAAGACTTCTTGCTATCTCGGCTCTTCGTTCCCGTTCAGCTTTCATTTGAACTTCCATTGCTTCCAGTATTGCCTGGGGGACCTGGATGTTTTGAATTTCATATCTGGATACTTTAACACCCCATGGATCTGAGGCAGCATCAACACTCTGTACTACAGAGCCGTTAATCTGGTCTCTCTCTTCAAAGGTTTTATCCAGTTCCAGTTTTCCAATTACTGATCTCATAGTTGTCTGGGCCAGTTGTGTTGTTGCATATTCGTATTTTACAATACCATAACTGGCTTTTACAGGGTCAACCACTTGAATGTATAAGACGCCGTCTACCGTTACCTTTACGTTATCCCGGGTGTAACAATCCTGGGGATCGACATTAATAGCAACTTCCTTAAGATTATGTTTGTATCGAACTTTATCAATAAATGGTATTAAAACATGCAAACCAGCGTTAAACGTTTTTGAATATTTGCCGAGGCGTTCTACAACAAGTGCTGTTCTTGCAGGTACAATTCTGATACTTCTTAATAATGAAATGATAATGATTAAACCAAAAATACCTGCTAAAAAATATAGGGGTAAAAAGGGGCTCATACATTACCTCCTTTGTTACCGGATGAAAGGGCAGGCAGAACTGTGTCGATGATGCCTTTTAAATTTGCTATTTCCGTTGGTAGAACAGATGTTTCTGCTCCTTTTAATATTTCTCCAAATTGGTCAACATACTGTTCGGCCAGCCTAACTGACATTGCTGTACGGCCCTTTGGAAGCTGCAGGGAAGATGCAATATCTTTAAGACCTTCTGCTGTTGCTTCTGCTACTATTTCTATTGCCTTTGATTTCCCTTCAGACACATTGATCATCTTTTGCCGTTCGCCCTTACTTATATTAATTGCTTCTTCTCTTTGCCCTTTTGATATATTAATTCGTGATTCTTTTTCACCTTCACTGGCAAGAATTTCTGCTCTTTTTTCACGCTCTGCTCTCATCTGCTGTTCCATGGCCTGTTCAATTGTTGGTGTTGGATAGATATCTTTAATCTCATACCTGGTAACTTTTATTCCCCATGGATCTGAAGCTTCATCTACTGCTTTTACAACATTATCATTTATTTCATCTCTTTCAGAAAATGCCCTATCCAGTTCAAGTTTTCCAATTTCTGATCTCATAGTCGTTTTTGCCAATTGGTCCGTAGCGTATCCGTAATTCTCAATACCATAACTTGCTTTTACAGGATCCACTATTTTTAAATATAAAACACCATCAACAGTTACCTGCACGTTGTCGTTTGTTATACAGACCTGTGGATCGACATCCCTGGTTATTTCCTTTAAAGAGTGCTTGTAAGCTACTTTTTGTACAAATGGAATTACAAGATGCAATCCTGCACCTAAGGTTTTACTGTACTTACCAAACTGCTCAATGATATAACTTTGCTGTTCGGGTACAATCCTTATCATTTTAAAGAAAATTATTATGATAACAAAAGCCAGCAGGTAAATTGAAAAAACACTATCCATCTTTTTCTCCTTCTTCCTTAAATATATTATTGTCTTCAAGAATTGTACTTGAGACTATGAAAGTAAGATTTTCTTCTTTTACTATATCTACTATTTCTCCCGGTTCAAAGCTTTCTGTATAGCTTATAGCTTTCCAGCTCGTACCCTGATACCTTACACGTCCAGGTTTATCCGGAGTAATTGCTTCGATAACTTTGACTGTATGTCCTACATCACTGTCAATTTCTTTGTTAAGCATGGTTCCCCTAAATATTCTGGCAAATTTTTTCCTAAAGAATGTGAAAGATAATATTGAGGAGAGAATCCATACAACACCCTGAAGTGCAAAATTAGAGGATAAACCAGGAATTAAAACAGAAAGAAATCCTGTAATTATTGCTCCTGAACCAAAAAAGAATATTACAAATCCGGGAATAAACATCTCTGCTGCTATTAAAAGCAATCCTAATAGTGACCAGAGAAAGGGGGGGCTTAGAAACATATAGTAACCTCATATTTTTTTGACATATATACCTACAAGTGTAATAAGCATTATAGGAAAAGGGAAGAGGATGTCTTACTAAAAACTAAAAAATGTAGTATATTTCCAAATGAATTTTAATTCCATGAATGGGAACCGGAGATTTCTGAATCAGCTTTTTCCCAGAGGTTCTACAGCATCAAGTAAAAGACGTTCTCCGGCTATTTTAAGCTGTTCCAAAGTCGGAGGTCGCAAAGCAAGCAATCCATATCTGCAT
>DAOWMA010000372.1 GCA_030643345.1 Spirochaetaceae bacterium | reverse complement strand
GTATTCTGAGAAAGGGTGTTTAATTTCCATCCAGCCGGAAGTCAGTTTTTCGGCCTGAATAAGTTCCAAATAATCGGCTGCAGCAGCTTTTTTCCATAGTGGAGTATCAATCTCTTTGTTATGGATTAGATTTGTCAGGTCCGCCTTAGAAGGGACCTCAAGCCCCTCTGCGTTGATCATGGATCCCACAGCTTCGCCATATCCCAGTCCCTGGTATGCTCCGGCCATCAGTGCAAGGTTAATATAGAGTCCTGTTTCTTCCCAGGTTCCGAATTTGCCATTCTGTACATTTTCCCTGACATCTTCGGAACTTAATCCCTGATAGGCAAACTCCCAATCATGGATAACACCGGCTCCGTTGGTAGCCAGATGAGTTACCCATCCCTCTTCAATCAGAGCAGCAAGAACCCTTCCTAATCCATTTTTTATTGTATGAGCACCAAATGTTAGAATAACAGATTTTTGGTTCTTTCTGGCTTCTTTTATCTCGTCAGCAATAGTATTCAGATGTTCCATAACCATGCCTGCTAAAGGACCGGTAGGCTTATCAGGATGAATGCTGGTTTTTACTATTTTTACCTTACTTTTTCTTGTCTGGAGTGGATAAAACTCCATTTTGTATCGATCAAAATATTTCATAGTTTACACCTTCCAACCGAGATATTCAGTTAATGACGGAATCCAGGAGAAGTCGGGGATAAGGGCCTGGGCCCCTCCGAGGATAAGGCGGGACCTTTTATCAGGGTTAATTCCAAATCTCTGTTTTTCGTCACTTACAAGTCCAATCCTCGTAAAACCACGTCTTGCCGCTTCTCTCATTTCAACCGGTCCATCTCCAAAGACATAACATTCTTCGGGTTTAATATTATCAGGAAGGTTCTTTACAATATTTTCAATAACAACACGTTTTGGGTCCCGGGATACGTTTCCGACAGATCCGAAAATTCCTCCGTTGAAGAAGCTGTCGTATCCCAGAACGGCAGCCTCTTCCCGGACATCTCCCTGGTCGGTCCCACTGGCAAGATAGATTGATACACCTTTACTCTTTAGTATTTCAAGAAACTGAATGGCTCCCTTCATAGTTACATCATTCAGATTAAGCAGTCCATTTTTAAATAGTTCAACACGTTCGGAAACCATCTTTAAAAGCTTTTCATTGTAGATCTCTTTGTATTCCTGAGGGGTCAGGATATCTTTTTCGGGAACATATCCGAATGATATTACCATGTCCCTCAGGTGGTTCATCTGTATAATTGTCTGGATACCTGTCGTCTTTTCAATCATTTCGGCGGCTGCAGAATCTACTCTACTCAGTTCTTCCGGAGAAACTGTGTTCAGGGAATCGCCGAGAATAGAGTTCATGCTTACTTCCTTCATGATGGGTTCCCATCCCTGTCGTAAGGTGGAAATTGTTCCGTCATGATCAAAGATGACTACTTTTGGAAGACCTGTTTTGTTAAGGCTGATTAGTTCTATAGATGTACCTTTTATAAACTCTGCTTTTCTACTGTCTTCAGCCAGATCAGGGTTAAACCTATAATCCGGGGAGGCTCCCATTTCCAATACCTCGATCGTTGTGGGATGTCCGGTTTCAAAGAGTTTTGTTACAGATACATTGGCAGAGAGGTTGCCAATATTCAGGGCTTCTTCCATTGAACCGCCGGATGCCAATGTTAATGTCAGTCCTGATAGAAAGGCATCCCCCGCTCCTACTGTATCTATTTGACCTATAAGATTAATACCTGCCACTTCTTTTATCTGCCCATTCTGATCTGCAGCAATTGCACCCTCTGCTCCCAAAGTAACTACAACTGGCTTCTTCCAGTAGGACTGGAGCCATTTTATCAGTTTATTATTATCAGGAATGGTTTTGTCAATTTTATGAATATCTTTGAAAAGGGTGTGAGCTTCGTGTATGTTAAGTTTTCGAATACTTCTGTTGTATATATGGTTTAAATGGCGGCAATCGGTGATCCATAGACATTTATCTTCATATCTTTCTATTAATTTGGACAAACCAGCCTGAAAAAGTTCATTATGATATCCATGGACAATCTGTTCGTTGATTATAACGACCTGATAATTATTAAGGTTGGACTCAAGATCATTTAAAAGTGACTCAACTACATGAGTATTTACCTTGTTAAAATTCCCAATATCATAACGGGGCCCTTCCTTACCGTTCTTATAGACCTTATGATAAACATGTGTGTTCCAGTCTGTGTTCTGTGTTTGAATGTATTTACAGTTTACACCGGCTTTTTCCAGTATTGTTTTTAGAGTGTTTCCAAAGGGGTCCTGGCCTATGACACCGTATAAATCGACCTGGGATGCACCTAATGTTTTTATATTAATGGCAACATTGCCGGCCCCTCCAGCTTCATGTTTGAAATCAGAAACAGAACGTGTTTCTATGCCTGTTTCTACAGATATTTCATTCTTATAGTCCGTGAGAAAGTAGTACATATCCAGACAGAGATCGCCAACAACAGCAATAGATGTGTTTGGAAACTTTTCAATTATTTTGTTAAAATTGTTCATTATGTTCCCTTTATTGTATTCTCCTGAAGTTCTTTCATTACAATGCAGTCAGATATAATATGGATAAAGATAATTCCTCTTTTGATGATATGTCAATGGCAGGAGATTTGTTTTTAAATAAGCGAATATTATTTACCAACTGGATACCTGGGTATACACTGGTTGGATATCCAGGTATCCAGTTGAAAATATGTCTCTTCAGGAAGCTGGCTCCATTTTATGAATAAAGGGTTTTTTTACAGCCATTTTACAGATAATGAACCTGGCATGAAAATTGCATTATATGTGAGCATAAAATCACAAGGAGAAATATATAAAAAAAGGTTTAT
>DAOWMA010000268.1 GCA_030643345.1 Spirochaetaceae bacterium | reverse complement strand
CTTGAAATATTACAGGGAAAAGCCTTCCATCTTTCGGAAGGGATGTACAATTTTCTCAGCACCAGATACTCAAATCTAACCGACAAACCTATTCCGGATATTAATAATGATCTTTTTCATCCTGGAATTATCAGACAAATAATTATTTATCACCGTGAACAATTTCATACTGAAGAATATATCCAAAGCAGAATATCCAACCCAACTACCGGGACAATTGATCACCTTCATGCAGAAATTACAGCAGCAACTGCTGTCAGGCTTGGAATTAAGAGTGGATATACCGGATATGCCCTCGAACTTCTAAGAACAGCAGGTCATTTACATGATTCTGACCGCTCATTCCCATTAACAATGATTCAGGGAGAGGAGAAAGTCAGACATGATGCTGAAACTTACAAAGAGTATAAAAAACTGCATGCAGCAAACTCAAAAAAAAGAGCTGGAGATCTAATCGAAAAAGCTGCTTCAAAGGGCTATAAATTCCCTATAGGGTTTTTCAATGATCTTTCATTCCTTATTCTCAGACATGAAACTGGAGGAGAAAAAGAAAATGGCATAAATCTATTTTTACCATCAGAGGTTAAACCGTATTTAAACCTGAACTCACTCGCAGATATTGTTACTGATGCCGATTCTCTCTCCTATTTTGATGCAAATATCCTGACTAATTGGGAGGAATGCGGAAAAGATAAAGTTCTTCTTGGTAAGAAGGTCCATTTTATGTATGACAGAATGTCTATGAATTCCCGGGAGGAATTACGGGAGTCAATAATATTCTCTGATAAACATATTCTTGGATCTCCATCTAAAGATTGTGATATCCATGCAATATGGGAAATACTTAGGGAGATTTGTATTTAGTATGAAAAAGATTGGCATATCAATTCCATGGAATTATTTATCAGGCAATATTGTTACAACAGATGCAGAGGTATTAGAACAAAACTTCGGCAGTGCTCCGGAGTTTCTTAACTTTCTAAAAGATCTTGAAGTAACATATGTGGAACTAAGACACCGAAAAAAAGATATGTCCCAAACTGACATGGATTCTGTTTTCCAGCTTCTCATCGATTCGGAATTTAAAATTACTATACATGGAGATAATCCACTTCCGGGAAACACCTGGACCATCAATGAAGTTTTCCCCTGGCTTGACTCTTTTAAAAGGATAAATCCCAACGAAAATAATACTTTAATGATTACCCTGCATCCTTTTACCGGTGCAGAACCTGTAGATGACTACAGAGCGCAGACAATTGAATTTATTAAAAGATTAGATGATATGATAACAAGCCATAATCTTCCAATTAAACTTGCTTTGGAAAATCAGCGAAGTAAAAAAGTTAATGATCCCGCGAAATCGTTCAAAGGAGTTGAAGGGATGTGGAAAGAAATTAACAGAACAAACGCAGGCATCTGCTGGGATATGGGACATTGTTATTCCAATCACTTATTGGATAATACACTTTATCCTGTATACCCTCATCCTGAATTCTCAACAGCAACCATCCATACCCACATCCATGATCTTGGTCCGGACGGTCGGACCCACTGGATATTCAAAGAAAACAGAGTGCCCATAGCTGACTTCATTCGGCAGCTTAAAGCAGTGGGATATAAAGGTGTATATAATCTCGAATTAAGCTTTGATAGATTTGCATCAGAAAAAGATCATCCAAAACTTATTAAAGATACAATTATTAAACTAGGAAAGATGATCTGAACCACCTGACAGATAGATAAAGCTTTTTAATTCTTCAACTTTATGTTCAAGAGTTAACAAATCTTTTCCTTCAACAACAAGACGCAATACCGGTTCTGTATTCGCCATCCTGACAAGGAACCACCAGTCATCAAAATCTACTCTTACTCCATCAAGAAATGTCTGGCTCCCTGTAGAATATTTTTTCTTTAATTTATCAATTACAATTTCTCCATCAGGAACTGAAAAATTAATCTCACCAGAAAAATAGTATCTATTTATCTCTGTTATTAATTCTGAAAACGATTTTTTTTCAAGGCTTAATATTGCCTGTACCTGTAAAAAAGGGATCCATCCATTATCAAGATTAAAAAAATCTCTGTAATAGTAATGTCCTGGTAGTTCGCCTCCATAAATTCCATTTAAAACCGGTAAGCCTTCCTGCATCGCTGTGTGTCCTGTCGAGCAGATGTAAGATTTACCTCCAAGGGCTTTTATAAAATCTGATATAGAGTTTGTTGACCGGGCATCATAAAGGACACCATCAGCATCTCCCTTTTTTTCAGGAAAGTGTTTAAAATAATAAAGACCCAGTAATGCAATAATCAAATCAGGGGAGACCCATTCACCTTTCTCGTCAATAAATATTGTACGATCCCCATCGCCGTCAAAGCAAATACCAAGATCCGCACTATTATTTAATACCTGATTTTTTATTTCACTTAAAGATGACTCAATTGTGGGGTTAGGACCATGTGCAGGGAAGTTTCCATCAATATTATCATTAATAATTGTATACTCCCCCGGAAGATCTTTAACTATTCTGTGAACCAATACTGAGCCCATGCCATTGGAGCAATCAACAATACACCTTAGGTTCCCAATACCTACCTTATACGTCTCAATTTTTTCAAGATACCCGGGGATAATATTAAGTACATTTCTACTTCCACCCGGCACAAATTTACCAGGCGCTTCCTTTATATTTTCTTCAAGTTTCAATAAACCATTATGCCTTGATATTACAAGTGCATTCTCTCCACTTATCTTAAGACCATTATATTCCGGTGGATTGTGAGAGGCAGTAATCATTATTCCACAGTCAAATCCATGGGTAATATTTGCAAAAGGTACCCCCGGGGTATCTATCATTCCTATATCAGTTACAGAGCAACCAGCTCTTAATAATCCTTCAGTTAAAGCCTCAAATATTTCTATTGAAGACAATCTGCCGTCTCTGCCAATTACAACCCTTTTTGCATTTAACAAAGCAACAAGATGGTAACCTATCCTGTAAGCTGTTTCTCTATCCCATTCTGTACCATATTTTCCTCTAATACTTCCCGATTTAAAAATTGACATCAGGGACCCGCTTTTTGAGGAAAGAGATCAAGAAGCTCCATTAGATTATCAACAGTTATATCCGGTACCTGCAGATCAGGTAATTCCTTACCTTCCGGGTAATTACTTGTTTTAAGAATTACATTTAAACCGAAACCAGCCCTTCTTGGACCTTCAACATCCCTGTTAGGCTGATCACCTATATATACTGCTTTCTCAGGAAAGATTTCCACTGACAAAACAGCTTCATTAAACATTGCCGGGTCCGGTTTTCGTACACCGGTAATAGAAGACATAATCAGAGTCTCGATGTATGGATTTATTCCTGCTTCTTCGAGTTCTCCCGGAACAAGGACCTTGCTTACTGTATTACTGATAATTCCAATTCTATAACCCCTTTCGAATAAGGCTTTTATAACAGGTAATGCTTCTGAACGAAGTTCTCTGACTCCTTTTGATCTGGAGAAAAGTAAAGTTAATTCTTCTGCATTGATCATAACAATATCTTTTGGATAATCAGGAAGAAGAAACCTTGTACACCTTTCTTCTTCGCTTAATTCAATCCAGGACTTCATTGCCCACTTTTTGTAGGCTTTATCATTTTTAACAAGCTGTTCACCAAATTCAGCAACATCACCAACTGCACCAACTATGTCCATTATCTTTTTATAATTAGGCAGTCCCCAGTCTTTTCCACCGGTTACCGGTTTACTTAATGTCCCACCCTTATCAAAAAAAATTACTTCAATATTTTCAGGGGAAATAAAGAGGTTTTTATCACGTAAATATTTAATCATTCACAAATCTCATTTTTTCAAGAATATCAATCCATGATTCATTATTTTCAAGTTTTTTTGTTACCCAGTCCATCCAGTATAAATTTGCAT
>DAOWMA010000137.1 GCA_030643345.1 Spirochaetaceae bacterium | reverse complement strand
TTAATTTCTTCCAGCTTTGTATCTTTTTTGGCATTTTCATCCTTTTTTCTGTTTCCTGAATGGCTATTTTCATATCCGCTGATAAAACCTGATATTTCAGTAATATTTTTTTCAGTAAACGGAATACCCTTATCAATCAGCAATAGAAGTATTCTTATAAATCTATCATCCGTATTTTTATATTTACGTATAACTTGCTCTATTTTTTCAAAATATTCAGGGAGTAAAGGCATACCGCTTCTAATTAATCCTTCTGCAATCATTTGAGATTCTTTGTTAATAATGACATTAGAGCGTAGCAGCAGGTCGTTACCTGGATCTTTTTCCTGAGAGACCTTTAATTGCAGAGTATTCCCTACCCAGGAGATCCGTGCCCGCATTCGGGACCCCTCGATAAGTGTCTTTGTACTACTAACACTTTCAATTTACCGGATAATGATATTTGATATAAATTTGAATCTAATTTTTTTCTTACAGTGAACACAACAACACTACCGGACCGCAGAATATTCTGCAGTCCGTTAGCAGCAGTTTTAAGACTGGTTGTTTCGAGATGAAACATTATTCCTAAGAGCTTGCTTTTTTCTTCTGGTCCTTTCTTCTAATTAATTCAGGAACCTTGGCAGCCTTTCCTACTCTATCTCTGATATAGTAAAGTTTAGCTCTTCGCACCCGACCCCTTCGAACAATATCCGTCCGTTCAACACGAGGTGAGTGTAGAGGAAAAATTCTTTCCACACCAACACCATAGGACATTTTCCTTACTGTAAAGGTCTTACGTATACCACTGTTATTAATAGCAATAACAAGCCCCTCAAATATCTGTATTCGCTCCGTCTGTCCTTCAATAATTTTAAAGTGTACCTTAACAGTATCACCAATCCTGAAATTTTCCGGAGTCTCTTTTAACTGCTCTGCTTCAATTTCTTTTATCAGGTCCATATCCATCTCCCTTTCTCAAATAATTACTCTATATCTATAATATCAGGTCTGTTTTTCCTGGTCTTACTAATTCTTTCATTTTTTCGCCATTCGTTAATCTTTAAATGATGCCCCGAAAGCAATACTTCAGGTACAGTCACACCCCGAAAGTCAAACGGACGGGTGTAATGGGGATATTCAAGAAGCCCCTCAGTAAAACTCTCTTCCAAAAGTGATTCACCACTGATTACACCTTCAAGAAGCCTGTAGACTGCATCAATAATTACGAGAGTTGAAATCTCTCCCGAAGAGATTACATAATCACCAATTGATATCTCTTCATCCACATACATATCTATAATACGCTGATCAATTCCTTCATATCTACCACATATAAATACAAGCTCATCATATTCCGATAATCTCCTGGCCTGCTTCTGATCAAAAACAATCCCCGAAGGACTGGGATAAATAACCCGTTTACCTCTACCATCAACAGAATCCAAAGCCGCTGCTAATGGTCCGGCCTTTAGGACCATCCCTGCACCACCTCCATAAGGGGCATCATCACATGTTTTATGCTTATCAAAAGCAAAACCCCGGATATTCACCAATGAATAATCTATTATTCCTTTTTCTACAGCTTTTGCCATGATTGAACTGGTGAAAAAACTGTCAATAATCCCGGGGAAAAGTGATAGAATTTCAAATTTCACTGAAGTAACCAGACTTCCTTAAGTTCAACTTTACGTGAAGCTATATCAACATCACCTATAAACTCATCATTAAAGGGTATAATAAAAATTCCTTTTCCTGTTTCTACTTCAAGTAAATCATTAACGCTGTTTTCACTTATCCCTATTATCTTTCCCAATATTTCTCCTGAGTTTATAATATCACATCCATTCAAGTCATTTAAATAATACTCTCCCGGATTGAGTGAAGCCGCAAACTCCCGGGTTGTCCATACATCCCATCCGGAATAGGCCTTACCTGCTTCAGGGCTGTCAATACCCTTAAGCTTTACAAGAACAGTGCTGCCTGAGGCTCTTATGCTTTCAACAGGCAAAACCTTTGTCTTACCGTTTTTTTTTAAAACGAACTCCTTAAGTTTTAAAAAATGCTCTGTTTCACCTGAAAAACTCAGAACTTTTAAAAAACCTTTTACTCCATGAGATGTTCTTATTTTCCCTATAGCAATCTCATCCATTTTACAGGCCGTTAATCCAGGATTTCAAGAACTATACGTTTTCCGGACCTTGTTGCTGATGCACTGAGAATTGTTCTCATTGCTTTTGCTATACGTCCGTGCTTTCCAATTACTTTCCCAATATCTTCCTGGGATACTTTTAATTCCAGTATTGTTGATTTTTCCCCTTCAACAATATTTACATCCACTCCGTCAGGATCATCAACTAAAGATTTGGCAATGTAGATAACAAGATCTTTCTCCACTATATACCCCTTTAGATTCCGGATCTTTCTATAAAAATTTCCTGCTTGTTCAGTAATTTCTTTACAGTAGCGGTCGGCCGGGCACCTTTACCTATCCATTCTTTAATTCTATCTACCTTAAGGACAACCTGCTTATCTTCTGCCTCTATGGGATGATACAACCCAACTTCTTCCAGTGTTCTTCCATCTCTTGGTGCTCTGGAATCCATAACAACAATTCGGTAATAGGGTCTTCTTTTTGTTCCAAACCGCTTCAGTCTGATTTTTACGCTCATACGAACCTCCTAATGTACTTCAACTCTATATTCCAAGGCTTTTCATTAAATTAGCCTGGTATTTCTTGTTTTTTACAACTTTTTTCATCATAAGTCGTGTTTTTTCAAATTTCTTCAGCAATTTATTTACATCAAAAACTGCTGTACCTGATCCTTTGGCAATTCTCTTCCTTCTGGATGGTCCTATAATCCTGTGATTATAACGTTCTTTCATAGTCATGGAAAGTATAATAGCTTCTTCTCTTATCATTTCTTTCTGATCAATATCTGCTGCATCGATACTTCCCTTCGCACCGGGAATCATATCCAGTATGGAATCCATACTACCCATTTTCCGTACACGTTGAAACTGTTCCAGATAATCCTGAAGATTAAAAGTAGCAGATATCATTTTTTCCTGAAGTTTTTCTGCTTCTACTGTATCTATTGTCTCCTGGGCTTTCTCGACTAAACTTACAACATCACCCATACCCAGAATTCGGGAAGCAATTCTATCCGGATAGAAGGTTTCAAGGTCCTCCATTTTCTCACCGACACCAATAAATTTCAGGGGCTGACCTGTCACACTCTTCAAAGATATTGCTGCTCCGCCTCTGGCATCAGAATCAAACTTACTTAAGATAACTCCTGTTATTCCGACCTTCTCATGAAACTCCTTTGCTATATTAACCGCATTCTGTCCTGTCATGGCATCTGCAACAAACAATGTTTCAATTGGTTTTGCAATATCGGAAATCTTTTTTATCTCTTTCATCATTTCATCATCAAGATGAAGTCGCCCGGCTGTATCTACGATTATTGTGTTAAAACTATTCTTCCTGCCATACCCAATGGCATTTTTAACAACCTTAACAGAATCTTTTGTATCTTCAGTATAAACTTCTACACCTATCTGATCGCCAAGTACCTGCAGCTGTTTTACTGCAGCAGGTCTTACAAGATCTGCCGCTACAAGAAGAGGTTTTCGACCATCCTTCTTCATTTTCAGTGCAAGCTTTGCTGATGTTGTTGTTTTACCGGACCCCTGCAGACCCATCAGGAGAATAACAGAATGAGTATCAGGTCCTTTAAGATTAAGGTCCTGCCTCTCATCCCCTAAAAGAGCTACAAGTCTGTCATATACTATCTTTACAAACTGCTGCCCCGGATCTACTGCATGTAATACCTTTTCACCAGTAGCCTCTTCGATAGTACGATTAACAAACCTTCGTACAACCCGCAGGTTTACATCAGCTTCGAGCAGTGTAATTTTTATTTCGTCTACAGCATCCTGAATATTTTTCTCAGAAATCGTTGATTTACCGGTAATATCCCTGAAAATATCTGTAAACTTTTGTGAAATTCGATCGAGCATTCCTATCCCCGTGAGTTTTTGATTTTATACAGCAAATAAGAGGAAGTGTCAATTGGTAAAAGCTTATCGGATATCAATATACCGGCGTTTGAGGTATCTGTATCTATCCTGAGAATCCTCCCAGTAAATACTTGCAGGGTAATCATCTATCAGCTTTTTGTAATAGGCTGCCGAAGTATGTTCATTTCGTATAGAACTATCCTCTTCATATATCTTCCCAAGAAGAAACAGAAAACGATCTATGGGGATATTAAATGTTTTTTCTTTAACCAGCTCTTCCAGAATTAATGCAGACTGAACAAAATATGATGATTTAAAAAGAATCTCAGCGATTTCAGGAAGCTTTTCCTGAATCGGAGGCAACGTACTTCCAACCAAATCCGGAGTTAATTCAGCCAGACCACGATTATCCCTTTCATTAAGAAGAATAAAAAGAGATTCTTCCAAATCTGCACTAACATCCGTTACCGTCAACTCAGTTTCTGCAGAAGAAACCACAGTTTCTTTACTGCTAATAGTTTCTTCCGGCAAAATATTTAGAGTGATTTGTTTAATAGTGTGATTATTCTTAACTACATCCTGAAATTGAAATTTCAGAATAGCCGTTCCCACTGATTCAGGGAAAAATGTATAGACTGTACTGTTATTTGAAAAATGTCGTCCCAGGTACTCAATATTGGCTGTACCTTCCTTTGAAAGATATATCCACCCCCTGCCGGAAAGGGTTATGTCCCTTTCTACTTTAACAATTGCATTCATTTCTGTTTCATTAAATATAATCCCGGGAGCAACTTCGTCACTTATTACTTCATTATTTAAATTGCCTGACTTTGTAAGTTCATCTGTCTGAATTTTTTCTATAATTATTTCAGGCGTTGTTACCGGCTCTGTTACAGACGAATAGACAAATCCAAATTTTTCTTCAGTTTCCTTTTCTCTAATCTGAACTTCCGGTGCAGGGAGTTCAGAATCAGAATTATCTTCTTCAGGGACTGTCCATGCCACAAAGTCTACAGCAGCAGATACCGGCTCTTCTTCTTTTAAGACAGGATTCAAATCAGGCAACTCATTTTCTGAAGTAGATTCTTCCGTAACATTCTGTTTTGATTCAATAACATCAAGGGGATTATTACTACTATCCTTATTCATCTCAGTGTGTATATTTTCAGATACACATCCTGATAAAAACAGGAGAAGCAACAATAAATAAGTTTTAAGGAATATCTTTAAATAAATCATTTATAAGGTTCTCATTTTGTTTTTCCAGATATTCTAATATCAATACTTCAGGGTCCTGCCAATATGGTTTTATATCATCACTTGTCCACAGTTTCTTATCGGGTCGAAATGGCTGCCAACTTTCATCCCTGAGATGCTTATAAGATTCGGGAATAAAAAAACGTGACATATCTATCTTTTTAGTGCTTGCAAGAGTGGATGAAACTCTGCTTTTACGATATTTAATATATCCGGGAAGCATAACACCAAGAGTAACAAAAAAAGCAAGAAGAGTAACAGCTCCAACTGCTAAAAGATAAATCTTCATTCCCCTGCTGCTCATCCATGCCATAGATCTTATATACTCCTGTTATTCGGTCTTTGATTTTTCAGATTCCAGACGCATAGCAACTAATTTTGATACACCGGACTCTTCCATAGTAACACCAAGAAGAGTTCGGGCTCCGGTAACTGTTTTTTTATTGTGAGTAATTACAATAAACTGCGATCTTTCACCGAATTCCATGAGAAGATTAACAAAACGACCGACATTAGCTTCATCCAAAGCAGCATCAATCTCATCAAGAATACAGAATGGAGATGGTTTTACCAAATATGTTGCAAAAAGCAAACCTACAGCTGTCAGTGATCGTTCACCACCGGAAAGAAGGGCTATATTTTCAAGTTTTTTACCCGGGGGCTGTGCAAAAATATCAATTCCCGAAGTTAAAACATTCTCATGGTCCGTCAAACGGAGCTCTCCCCTGCCACCACCAAAAAGCCTTCTGAACATAACATGAAAATTCTTTTTAATCTTATCATATGTTTCCAGAAACAGTTCCGTAGATTCAACTTTGATC